>CALHAO010000514.1 GCA_937931765.1 uncultured Thiotrichaceae bacterium | reverse complement strand
CTTACGGCCATGATAAAGCCAAGGTGTCTGCTGAGTTTATCCGCTCAGTGCAGGGTAATGACAACGGCAAACTGATTCTGGTGACCGCAATTAATCCAACCCCGGCGGGTGAGGGTAAGACAACGACGACTGTTGGTTTGGGCGATGGTCTGAATCGTATCGGTAAAAAGACGGCGATTTGTATTCGTGAAGCCTCCTTAGGCCCATGTTTTGGTATGAAGGGTGGTGCTGCGGGTGGTGGTTATGCTCAGGTCATTCCAATGGAAGACATGAACCTGCATTTTACCGGTGACTTCCACGCAATTACCTCTGCGCATAACTTGTTATCAGCGATGATTGATAACCATATCCATTGGGGTAACGCGCTGGATATTGATGTACGTCGCGTTGCATGGCGGCGGGTGATGGACATGAATGACCGCGCCCTGCGTGAAATTACCTGCGCGATGGGTGGCCCTGCGAATGGTTTCCCCCGCGAAAGTGGCTTTGATATTACAGTGGCTTCTGAAGTTATGGCAATTCTGTGTCTGTCAAACGACCTTGAAGATCTGGAAAAGCGTTTGGGTGACATTATTGTGGCTTACCGCCGCGACCTGACGCCGGTGTATTGTCGTGACATTAAAGCTGATGGCGCGATGGCCGTACTGTTGAAAGATGCCATGCAGCCTAACCTGGTACAGACGCTGGAAAATAATCCGGCCTTTGTTCACGGTGGCCCGTTTGCCAATATCGCACACGGCTGTAACTCAGTAGTCTCGACAACAACAGCATTGAAAGTGGCTGATTACGTAGTGACTGAAGCAGGCTTTGGTGCTGATTTGGGTGCTGAGAAGTTCTTTGATATTAAGTGCCGTAAAGCAGGTCTGTTTCCAGATGCTTGTGTGCTCGTGGCAACCGTTCGTGCGATGAAGATGAATGGTGGTGTGGCGAAGGAAGATCTTGGCCCTGAAAATGTTGAGGCTGTGGTAGGTGGTTGTCCGAACCTGGGTCGTCACATTGAAAATATCAAGCAATTTGGTGTGCCCGTGCTGGTCGCGATTAATCACTTTGTAACTGATACTGACGCAGAAGTTCAGGCGGTTAAGGACTATGTGACAGCGCAGGGTGCTGAAGCTATCTTATGCCGTCATTGGGAGCTGGGTTCAGAAGGTACGGTTGAGCTGGCCGAAAGAGTGGCTGAACTGGCAGATTCTGGTGTTTCCGAGTTTGCGCCAATCTACCCTGACGATATGTCGTTGTTCGACAAGATCAATACTGTGGTGAAGCGTATTTATCGTGGCACTGAAGCGATTGCTGATCAGAAAATCCGTGACCAGTTGAAGGCGTGGGAAGCGCAGGGTTATGGTAATTTGCCAGTCTGCATGGCTAAGACGCAATACTCTTTCTCGACTGACCCGAATCTACGTGGTGCGCCAGTTGACCACACTGTGCCGATTCGTGAAGTACGCTTGTCCGCAGGTGCCGGTTTTGTGGTGGTGATTTGTGGTTCGATTATGACTATGCCGGGTCTGCCGCGCTCACCGGCCTCTGAGCGTATTCATCTGAATGATGATGGCCAGATTGAAGGTTTGTTTTAAACAAATAAGCTATAATTTTTACTCTATTGCCCTTTGACTCCGTTTTAGGTGTGGCTCGGTGTGTTATCCGAGAGCTGAGCGGGGTCGAAGTCCGGCTTTTGTGACACCTATTTATCCGGAGGAGGATAATACATGGCAGTTCCCCAGCATGTCGATTACATAATCATTGGTGCAGGCATTCATGGCCTGTCGTCCGCTTGGCATTTGGCTCAACGTTTGACTGATCGTGGTGAAAAAGTTGAAGGCCGAATAGTCATTCTGGATAAAGCAGGTATTGCAGCTGGAGCTACCGGTATAGCTTGCGGTGTGGTCAGAAATAATTACTTTCAGCCAGCAATGCGTCGCCTGATGGCCCATTCTGTCAGTGTTTGGGAAAGTGATCCGGAGGCATTCAGTTATCATCCCGTTGGTTATATGCAAATCTCCTGTGAAGCTATGCACGGTGATATTGCGCAGATTTACGAAGAGCAGCAGGCTATCGGTTATGAAAGCACTTTCATTGAGGGTGCAAAAGATTCTGAAAAATACATGAAAGGCCTGTTCGATGATTGGCAGGCACAGGGCATTACTTCCGTACTCCATGAAAAGCGTGGTGGTTTCGCTAATAACACCACAGCCATGTATGGCGTAGCTAAGAAAGCCGAAGATCTTGGTGTACGTATTATCACCGGTATCGAAGTAACAGGTTTTGTCCGCGAAAGTGGCTCAGAATCGGTAAAGGCGGTTGAAACTAATCAAGGTAATATCAGTTGTCAGCATGTCATTGTGGCTCCCGGCCCTTGGGCGCGTGACTTCTGGAATATGCTTGAGCTACCAAATCAGGTGTCGATTAAAGGCGCTGATGGCCAGATGCATACCGATGTGGATATGTGGCGATTCTGGCAGTTGGAAGAGGGCGTGTTACAGGTTGATCCGTCAATGTTAATGACCAACGATGGCAAACTACCACCGGTGCTCCATGTAGATACTGATGCGCCATTGTTGTCTGATGAAGATGGCTCGCTGATTACCGAAGATCTATGGGGCATTTATTACAAACCAGACTGGCATTTCAATGGTATTCAGGGGGGCGCGGCTCCTTACAAAGTAGATACACCGGTCAATGAGGTGCAGATTGACCCCTATGGCCCATCCAGTCCGGAATTTGTGTCCAGTACCGAATTTGCCCATATGTGGGTTTCAGCGTTGGCACATTGCCATAAACGTTTCCACGGTATGATGGATAAATATCATCCTGAAGCATCAGGTGGCATCGGCTGTTTTACACCGGATAGCTTCCCTGTATTTGACCATTTTTACAACAATGTTTCTGTCATCGCTGACAGCAATCATGGCTATAAAATGCTGGGTGTTGGTCAATTAATCGCCGATGAAGTGCTGGGCGAAAAACAGGAATTACTGGAACCTTTCCGCTTTGGTCGCTATGCCAAAGGCGAGTTGCACCCGACTTCCAACAGCCCATTCCCATGGAGCTGACGGATAGCAACAAGTAGTAAAGAAACCCCCTTCCCGGCAATGGTTAACATGCGGTGCGCTTATACCAAACTTTGGCATAAGCGCACCGCATGTTGCTTAGTTTAGAGCGCTCCAGTTTTTCTCAGAAGCTTATTATCAAAAATAAAATCAGTTTTCTGGTATGCTAGTCGGCCCATTTACCCCGAACAAGCCGGATTAGAGTGAAAGCTCTTCAGGTTCGGCTGTCTAACTTGACGGAATTTCCCGTTACAATTCATTGGAATAGTTAATATGAAATCATTACAAACAATGGTTGCGGCTTGCTGCATCAGTCTTGTTGCAGTATCAGGCAGCGCATTAGCAGAAGATAGCACTAAACCCATCGTTATCCCGATTCATAACTGGTCCAGCCAGATTGTTATGGCGCATGTTATCGGTGGTATGTTCGAGAGTATGGGCAGCAATGTTGAATATGTACCTGCTGATACACAGGCCGTGTACGAGTCGATCCGTAATGGTGATGTGACTATCTCACACGAAGTATGGCAGTCTACTTTTGGCAAGTCTTTCTACAATGCGATGGCTAAAGGTGGTGTTATTGATGCCGGTACTCATGAAGCCACCACACTTGAAGAAATGGGTGTGCCGACCTGGGTTATCGAAAAAGACCTGTGCCCTGGCTTACCAAACTGGGAAGCGTTGAAAGAAGAAGCTTGTTACAAGAACTTCACGACAGCAGATTCAGACGGTAAAGGCCGCTGGCTGGAAGGCCCGCAAAGCTGGCATGGTGACATGATGCCGATACGCTTGAAGGCGCTGGGTCTTGATGAGCATTGGACAGTTAAATTTGCTGGTGGTGCTGATGCATTGTGGACTGAACTGGCATCTGCGAAGAAAGAAGAGCGTGGCACCGTGGTCTTTAACTGGACACCTAACTTTACGGATGCTGAGGGTTTCACTTTCATTGAATTCCCTGAGTATACTGCCGGTTGTCGTAAGGAAGACGGTGGTGATGGCGGATGTGGATCACCTAAAGGCTGGTTGAAGAAAGCGGCGAACTACAAGTTCCCGAAAACTCACCCTGCTGCATATACAGCATTCTCAAAAACTTCATTTACTACAAAACAAGTCGGTGAAATGGCTGCGTTGGTCGATACCGATAAGATGGATCACAAAGATGCTGCCAAGAAGTGGCTGGCAGATAATGAGACAACCTGGAAAGCTTGGACTAAGTAACCAAACCGCTCATTTTATCGTGAAGTAAAAAGACCCTCTTGGCTTGGGCATCAAGCTAAGGGGGTTTATTTTGAGAGCGCCAGTATTTTTATCTGGATCAGCTCGCTCTACAGTAGTTCTACAACCCCAGGGGATCAATGTTTATGTCAGTACAAGCGAAGACTTCGAGTGCAATCGAGCCGGTCATCCGCTGTGAATCGGTTTATAAGATCTTCGGTGATAATGCTGAAAAGATGATGAAAAGCACAGGTGGCGTTGTTGATGCTGCTAAGTTTAAAGAGGCAGGATGTATTGTAGGTGTCGATAATGCTTCGTTTGAAGTATATCCGGGTGAACTGCTGATCATCATGGGGCTGTCAGGCTCAGGAAAATCAACCTTATTGCGCTGCATATCCAGGCTGACGAGAGCTACCGCAGGGCAAATCTTTATTGAAGGTAAAGATATTCTGACGATGAATAACAAACAGCTCATCAAGCTACGCCGCAGCAAAATGGGCATGGTGTTTCAGAGCTTTGCTTTGTTGCCACACAAAACAGTGTTGGAGAATATCGCCTTTCCACTTCAGGTGAAGGGTGTTAGTACTTCGAAAAGTATGCAGCGCGCCAAGGAAATGGTGGATTTGGTTAGCCTGTCCGGACGGGAAAACTACTTCCCACGTGAACTGTCGGGCGGACAACAGCAACGCGTGGGCATTGCCCGTTCATTAGCAATTGAACCGGATATTTGGTTTCTTGATGAGCCTTTTTCTGCGCTTGACCCACTGATCCGTAAAGAAATGCAGGATGAATTTTTACGCTTACAGGAGACCTTGAATAAAACTATTCTGTTTGTGACCCACGATTTTGATGAGGCACTTCGCCTGGCTGATCGCATCGCTATTATGAAAGACGGTGTTATCGAACAACTGGATACACCGGCCAATATTGTGCTTAATCCGGCCACGGAATATGTGCGCAAATTTACTGAGCAGGTGCCTCGTGAAAAGGTGCTGAAAATCAAGACTATCATGGAGCCGTTTGTGCCCGGTGGTGATTTCAGTACTCTAGAGGTGTCCCGCGATGACATCATTGGTACTGTGGCTGAGGCAGTTTTGAATGCCAAGCGACCAATAGCAGTTATGGATGAAAATGATAATGTAGTCGGTATTTTGCACCGCTCGAAAATGGTCAGCACATTATTTGGTAATGACTCGGAGCGGTCTTAATGCTCGCCGCACTCAAACAACGGAAGTCATTGCAGTTTCTTTTGTTGTTAGTCGTTTTTATGCTGCTGTGTCTGATTGTTCCTAAATCAGAAGCTAATTGGTTATGGCGCTTACCCGCACTACTTAAAGATTTACCCAGCATTATTAATGATGGGGTGAATTACCTGATGTTCGAGTGGTGGCCGATTGAGGTCTATGACCCGGATATTGAAGAATACGAACAAAAACCTTTATTCGGTCAAATCACCCGTGGCTTCTCAAGTGTAATTTTATTTTTGATTGAATTTATTCGCGAAATCCTGCTGGGTGGCGTTAAAACCATTGTTACCTTCACCAGCTGGGATTGGGTGACCGCTAATGAATGGGCGCGGTGGCCTGCTTTGCCCTGGACGGTGATTACCGGTGGCATGGCTATTCTGGGCTATGCCTTAGGTGGAATCAGACTTGCACTGTTTGTTTTGTTTGCGTTTATCTATATCGCCGCATTCGGGCAGTGGGAACCGTCGATGAAGACCCTGTCGTTCGTATTGATTGCAGCACCAATGGCTATATTTATTGGGCTGGGCTTAGGTGTCTGGGCTTATAGAAGTAAAACGGTTGAAACGGTGTTGAATCCGCTATTAAACGTCGCGCAGATTATGCCGCACTTTGCTTATCTGATCCCGGTGATGGTGTTCTTTGGTATTGGTGACCATGCCGGGGCGATTGCGACTGTTATTTTTGCGACACCACCAATGGTGCGTTTGACGTTATTAGGCCTTAAAAAAGTCCCGCCAGAAGTCGGTGAAGCCGGTTTGATGACCGGTTGTACTGACCGGCAATTAATGTACAAGGTGCTCATTCCCTCTGCACGGCGGGATATTCTGATTGGTGTGAATCAGGTGATTATGCAATGTCTGGCTATGGTAGTTATCGCCTCACTGATTGGCGCTAAAGGACTGGGTAATGACCTGTTGATTGCCTTGAATCGCCTGCGTATCGGTTCAGCGTTGGAAATCGGTATCTGTATTGTGCTGATCGCTATCGTGCTGGATAGAATGTCTTTGGCGTGGGCTAATAAACAAACTGATTATTTTGCTGATTTGTCGTTTAAAGAAAGGCATAAATACTTCCTTTGGTTCCTGGTTGTGTTTGCTGTTGGTGTGGTTCTTGCCATCATTGGCTCCTTTATCTTCAAAGAAGGCTTCAACTACTTGTATTTGATTCCCCATAACAAAGGTTTTACCACTGAAGCTTTCTGGCAGGCGGGTGTCGATTGGATCTGGGATACGTTCTTCTACAGTCTGAAAGCATTTAATGAGTGGTTTATTGTTGAGGTACTAGTACCCGTTAAACACGCTTTTCTGGGTATGCCGGTGATAGCGACCTTTACCTTAATGATGGGCATTGGCTACATAGTGGGTGGCGTTCGTTCTGCGTTGATTGTGGGTGGATTTTTGTTATTCATCGCGCTATCAGAGTGGTGGGACAGAGCGTTGATTACCTC
>CALHAO010000513.1 GCA_937931765.1 uncultured Thiotrichaceae bacterium | reverse complement strand
CTGTACCTTGCTTATTTACGCGATCCATCCGGCAATAAAATCTGTGCGATGTATCGGGTGGTTAGCTAAAAATGGAAGCGTCTCAATGAAGAGGCGCATCCAACCAGTTTTCAACCTGAAGACCAGCAATACGGCCAAACTCACCGGTATTATTAGTCACCACAATCAGGCCCAATGTATAAGCATGGGCTGCAATCCAGAGATCATTACCACCGATAATATTCCCTTGCTTTTCCAGTGCACCACGGATTCTTCCATAATGAGTGGCCACTTCCAATGACATTGCCTGAACAGGCAGACGCTCACTCAGTCTTTCCAGATTGTTAAGCGCTGCTTCGGCCTCCCGACTCTTTGTTGCACCACTATAAAGCTCGCCATAAGTAACCATCGAAATAACCACCTCTCCCGGTTGTAACTTGCGGAATTTCTCCTCAATTTCAGGTGGGCGACGGTTTTTAAGATAAATGCAGGTATCTGTATCCATCATATAGCGTGCTTTCATAGATCGAAATTCCTCTCCTGTGGCAATGGGTCGCTGCGTCCTTCTTCCATAAAATCATCTGGCATGGCGGCGAATATATCCAGGACATCCAGTAAATTATCCGGCTTCTTACGTAACACCAACTCATCGCCCCGACGGAAGATTTCAATCTCAGTCACATCCAGCTGAAATTCTCTTGGAATACGCACGGCCTGAGAATTACCGCTTTGGAAAACTCTTGTAGTAGTCATAAAAACAACTCCTGTATATACAAATATGTTTATACATTACCAGTTATGTAGAAAAAATCAATAATTCAGCCATTGCCTCCGGCATTATTGCCCCACTAACCTTTGATACATTGAAATCCCCCACGTTTTATATCATCCTTCCCTCCCTGCTTTTAAAACACCCTCAGGAATCATAAAAATTGCGTTTAAGCAAAATCCGCATCGCTGGATTCAAGAGCTTTGTCGACCCCGTTGCTCTTGATTTGCGCAGCAATCTGGTCGGTATTCTCGGCCCCAATGGTTGCGGCAAGTCCAACACCATCGACGCCGTACGCTGGGTGATGGGCGAAAGCTCCGCCAAGCACCTGCGCGGCCAGTCGATGGACGACGTTATCTTTAACGGCTCCTCCGTGCGCAAACCGGTGGGGGTCGCCTCCGTTGAACTGGTCTTCGATAATAGCGACGGACAACTGGGCGGTGAATACGCGCAATACGCAGAGATCTCGGTTAAACGTCAGGTCAGCCGCGATGGTGCCTCCAAATACTTTCTGAATGGCTCACGCTGTCGGCGACGTGACATCACCGATATATTCCTCGGCACCGGCCTTGGCCCACGTAGTTATGCGATTATCGAACAAGGCATGATTTCACGGCTGATCGAAGCCAAGCCGGAAGAATTACGTAATACACTGGAAGAAGCGGCGGGTATTTCACGCTACAAAGACCGGCGACGTGAAACCGAAAACCGTATTAACAGCACGCGGGAAAACCTTGAACGTCTGACTGACCTGCGCGACGAGCTGGAAAAACAGATCCAAAAACTGGATCGTCAGGCCAAATCCGCCATCAAATTCAAACAGTTACGCAGCGAAGAACACCGGCTGGAAGCCCTGTCATTACTGTTACAGGAACAGGTTTTACAAGAGGAAGATAAGTCCCTCACGCAACAACTGGCTAAAAAATCCATAGAATATCAGGATCAACTCAGCGCCGTCCGCACCCAGGAAAGCACAGTCGAAAAACTGCGCCAACAACACGCAGAAGCCAACGACGCCCTGAACAAAGTACAAGGTGATTTTTATCAGGCCGGTGCCAATATCAGCCGCATCGAACAAACTATTAAACACCAGCAGGACACCCGCGAACGCCAACAAAACAGCCTGCAACAAATACAACAGGGACTGGAAGAAACCCTGCTACATGCCGAAGAAGATCGCAGCACACTCACCAGCAGCCAACAACAACTGGCCGAACTGGAACCCAAAGCCGAAGACCTGCAACACGAATTAACCCTGACCGAAGAACGCCTGTTCGATGCCGAAGAACAACTCAACGACTGGCAGGAACAATGGCAGGAATTGCAACAACACATCGCTGACCCGACCCGCCAGGCGCAGGTTGAAAAAACCCGCATGGATCAGATTGAGACACAACTGAACCATCAGCAACAACGCTCAGAGCGCCTGAGCCGCGATGCACAAAACCTATCTACCAGCCAGTTTGTGGAGGATGTGCAGGCGATGGAACTGCAACTGGCTGAAACACGCGAGTCCTACCAGCTAGCGGAAGCACAACTGGAAGAAGTCAGCGCTGAGCTGCAACAACAGCAGCAAACCCTGCAACAACAACAGGCTGAACTGGATACCAAACGCTCCCGTCAGCAATCGCAGCAAGGTCGCCTGGCCTCACTGGAAACCCTACAACAGGCCGGGCTGGATAAAGAGAATAAAAACCGTCAGCAGTGGCTGGAGAAGAATGGACTGGATCAACAACCACGTTTGGCAGAACAGCTGGACGTTGAGAGTGGTTGGGAAACGGCGATTGAGACGGTGTTGGGTGGTGAGTTGGATGCGGTTTGTGTGGAGTC
>CALHAO010000512.1 GCA_937931765.1 uncultured Thiotrichaceae bacterium | reverse complement strand
ACAGGCTTTCACTACCTGTCCCGCACCATGACCGCCAATCAGTGTAATGGTCTTGCCCATTGCGGCTAATACCGGATGAGCCTCATCAAAGTCAGCCTGTTCGCCACCGACCATAATCGTCATGGTGCCCGCAATAGCTCCGGCTTCACCACCGGACACTGGTGCATCCAGCATACGAATACCTTTTGCATCAAGTTTTTCAGTGATCTCAGTAGTAGCTACCGGAGAAATGGTGCTCATGTCGATCACCAGCAAACCTTCTGCCGCACCTTCAATCACGCCATTCTCACCCAGCAATACAGCTTCCACATCAGGTGTGTCAGCGACAATAGATATAATAATGTCGCTGTTCTGAGCCAGCTCAGCAGGCGTGCTATAGAAACTGGCACCAGCGGCGAGGAGTTCCTCAGCACTGCTTTCACGGCGGGCATACACACCGAGTTGATAGCCCGCTTTGATTAAGTTAAGCCCCATAGGGCGACCCATAATGCCGGGGCCGATTAGCCCGATGCGTGGTGTGCTGCTCATAGCCGGATACCTTTATAAAAGATCAAAATCCAACACAGTATTTATGCTGTCTTTAATGGAGTCCAGTACTTTATGCAGGGTTTATCGGCTATAGCTGCGCGTGTTTACAGTAAATCAAAGCCAATAGCAGCATTCACTCTTTGGCGGACATGAGTGAATGCTTCTTTGGTGGCGGTATCAATAGCGGCTTTGCCTAGGCCTTGGATTGCAGTGAAATGACTGCTATCAACATCGCTCTGGATTGATAACATAATTTTTGCTCGTTCTTCTGTCGTTTCACCCTGAGCAATTAGCTGATGAATTTCGGCCAGTAAGATGCTGAGCCGGTGCGCTTCCTGCTCGGCATAGTCACGAATTTCGCTCCAGTCTTCAAGAAAACTGGTTTTAAATGAATGCAACATTTCTTTGCTTAAATTGGGCTGATCCAAAGTGTCTAGTTCGGTCAAGACTGTATCGGTCATCGTTGAAGCTCCTTTGATTAGAATAATGGTTGTGGTTTTGCATTTTCGAGAGTGAGGATGCTGCCTATCAGACTATTGAACTGTTTTTGGAGCAAAGTTGCTTCGCCCGTACTGAGACAGCCGCTGCGGTGTAGATCAATCAGTTTGCCGGTACCACTATTCAGGTTGCCAACCATTTTAATGGTGTCAGCGTTTTGTAATTTAGCTTTTTCGCGTAAGGATAAGGTGTTTAAGCCCACTTTTATCTCTTTGTAATCATCCTTGAAATTCTCATAAAGGCAGTCTGGCTCTTGTTTATTGAGTTCTTCGAGGCTAATCAGCAGTCTGGTGATTTTGTCTGATATTTTGTGTGTGTCTGAGAGTGTTTTTGCGTCATGTTGACTGATAGTGGAGCAGCCGTTCAGTGTGACGAGTAGGAGCACTAATAGGTTGGTAACTATCAACGGGAACAGTTGTCGTTGGGTACTTTTTGCCTGAATCATAAAAAAATATCCTTTAGTTGTTATCTGGCTTGTGTGGTTATTATTCAGGACAGTAACATTTTTTTCGGTGAAAGAAGTCACAAGTCGGGTGTTTTTCCGTCACGATACTGGTTTACATATCACTTTCAGGCAGGTTGCTTATCTATTTCTGAGTGGATTACTAGGGAATTAGCATTAGGGAATGTGTACTTCTTTCGGGATTGATATTGGATGGTGTAGAATCCGCACAGGTTTTTAAATTCTAACAGTTGCAATTGAGGAGTCAGGCATGACCGAAGTATCGCGTGATCAGGTAGAAGCGCTATTGAGTGAAGTTCAGGATCGTTATCTTGGGCAGGATATTGTATCCGCCAAATCGGTTAAGGATATTGGAATTGACGGTGGTAATGTATCTGTGCGCATTGTGCTGGGTTATCCTGCCGCCGGGTATCATGCTGAACTGAAGTCTGAAGTACTGGCGAAGCTGGAAGCAGGTGGCATAACTGGTGCCAATGTTGTTATTGAGACCAATATCGTCGCCCACTCTGTGCAGAAGACAGTTAAGCGTCAGGACGGAATTAAAAATATTGTTGCGGTAGCTTCTGGCAAAGGCGGTGTGGGTAAATCCACCACAGCAGTTAATCTGGCGCTGGCGTTACTGGCTGATGGTGCAAAAGTCGGTATTCTTGATGCGGATATTTATGGCCCAAGCCAGCCACGTATGTTGGGTATCACTGGTCAGCCGGAATCTGCAGATGGTAAAACGCTGAAGCCAATGGAAAATCATGGCCTGAAAGCGATGTCGATTGGCTTCCTGATTGATGAAGATACCCCAATGATCTGGCGTGGCCCGATGGTAACGCAGGCGCTGGAGCAGTTGCTCAATGATACACAGTGGGGTGATCTGGATTACCTGATCGTCGATCTGCCACCAGGCACCGGTGATATTCAACTGACCTTGTCACAAAAGATTCCGGTATCAGGCGCGATTATTGTCACCACGCCACAGGACATTGCGTTACTGGATGCGCGCAAAGGCCTGAAGATGTTTGAGAAGGTCGAAGTGCCGATTCTGGGTGTGGTAGAGAATATGTCTATGCATGTTTGCAGTCAGTGTAACCACGTTGAGCACATTTTTGGTGAGGGCGGTGGTAAGAGCATGGCCGAACAGTATGATGTAAATTATCTGGGTGGCTTGCCGCTGGATCGTTCTATCCGGGAACAGGTGGACGGTGGTAACCCGACTGTGGTATCTGATCCGGATGGTAAGATTACGGCGATTTATAAAGACATTGCGCGTAGTGCTACCGCGAAACTGGCAGTGCAGGCTAAAGATTATAGTACTAAGTTTCCTACTATTAAGATCCAGAACGTTTAAAACACATCCTCACCCTTCTGCCTGAGGGGCATGAGTGTCTACACAAATAATCGGATGGTGTTCCGTAGTTTCCCCCCATCCCCAACCCTTGCCCCCACAAAGGGGGAAGGGCGTTTAGCATCAGTTCTGAATGGCAATCAGGCTATGCTGACAAGGTTCGATCGGCTCCTTCCCCCCTTGTGTCTAGCGTTTTGTAAAAACG
>CALHAO010000511.1 GCA_937931765.1 uncultured Thiotrichaceae bacterium | reverse complement strand
CCTTGCCACTGATCATCAACTACAACAGCCAGTTGATAAGCAAAGAGTTTGTCGGCTCTTTGGATAATAAAATCACCTGACTCTATAGCCAGATTCTGACAAAACTGCCCTTGTACCGCGTCCTGAAAACAGATTTGTTGATCCGGTGTGCGAATACGAATGGCATATTGTTTATTTTCGGGGCGTTGCTTTGAATCTCTGCAGTTGCCGGGATAGATCAGACCTAATGTGCCTAATTTAGCGTTAGTGCGTATTTTCTGCCGCGAACAAGTGCAAGGGTAGGTATATGCCGAGAGTTTGGTCAATGCTTGTTGGTAAGCTTCCACACGGGAGCTTTGATATTCGATGTCTCCATCCCATTGAAAGCCATAACAGGCCAGGGCGTGGATGATCTGGTCAGCTGCCCCAGGAACTTCCCGGGGCTTATCTATATCTTCTATGCGCAGCAACCATTTGCCATGTTGGCTGCGTGCTTCGAGGTAGCTGGTCATGGCAGCTAACAGGGAGCCAAAATGTAAAGGGCCGGAGGGTGTTGGTGCAAATCGACCTATATACATCGTCTTTGTATCAGGAAGCTATTTGTCTTTCTTTGATTTCCTGTGTTGTTTTACAGTCGATGCACATTTCTGCGGTAGGGCGAACTTCCATACGTTGTAAGCCGATTTCGATACCACAAGCGTCACAAAACCCATAATCATCATCATTAACACGGATGATAGTTTTCTCAATTTTACGGATTAATTTGCGCTCACGATCACGTGTGCGTAATTCCAGTGCAAATTCTTCCTCCTGAGTAGCACGGTCAGCGGGATCAGAAAAATTACTGGCTTCTTCTTTCATGTGGCCGACGGTGCGGTCCACTTCTTCCATCAATGACTTTTTCCAGGCAACTAATATTTCACGAAAATGCGCTAGCTGGTTTTCGTTCATATATTCTTCGCCTGATTCGGGGATATATGGCTCTATTCCATCAACTGGTAACGCGGCTTTTCTCGCCAGGTAAGTTACATTGTCAGCTGCCATTTATTTTTCTCCTGAAAAAAAGATTCAATCGAATCAGATGGTTATAATAATAAAGGGTTTAGCCCCTTTGATGTGATAATCAGCATGACCTGAATGGCGCGGCATTATACCGTAAATCGCCACCAACACCTAGTTAAATTAAGTATTTCAAGGCTGCTAGTGAGTATATCTGAAGTGTTCAATATTTGAAGTTCGTCAGTTTTTTTCAGGTATACCTGTCGGTTAGTTGTATTAGTGACGAATTAGTTTCATAAGAATTTAACTTAACCCAAGCTTAATATTTTATGAGCATCATTTATAAAAACCGAAACTGAAAGCGCACGGCCTCTGTTCCCGGATCTGCTATGTTCACTGAGAACTCTTCCGGTAGCCCGGTCGGCATCAGCGTTTCTGAGCGTTTTTCTCCAATATATTCTGTGGCTGAAAAGCGCCGTAGCGCCACCACTTCGGAATCACCGTTAAGAAAGCTGATTTCTAATAACGGGTAAGGTTGCGCAAAGGTTGCGTTATTCTGGATTGAAGCACTGATGATGAGTAGTTTGGGCAAATTAGGATGTGAGTACACATTGTGGCTCAGCATCTTAATTTTGCCGACATCACGGGGTACTTTAATTTCACAGCCAATAGTAGCACAAATTTTCTGTGAGGCTTTTGCAGTCAGTGGTTGTTCGGCAAGCCAGTCTCTGGATGAATAAAGCAACTGTAGTAACAATAATAAGGCCAATGCTGACAAGCTCATGATCAAAAATTTACGTGAGCGTGGTGCGGGAGAGTGGGTGGTCGTAGTATCGGGCTTGCGGTGTTGGTCTTGCTGATCCGTGGGCAACACCCTTATTCGGGTGTCAGCCGGTCGTGCCTGTTCTCCCATCAAGGGTTGTAACTCTGCTTTAGCAAAATCACGTTCCTCAGGAAGTGTGGTGCTCAACGCTTTCATTGCATCGAAAATAGTATCGCATTCACCACAACGCAACAGCCCTTGAGCGGCTGTCAGCTCTTTCATGGTGACCCGGAATACAGCTTTGCAATGGCTACACTGAGTATACATTTAGCGGTTCATGCTCTATGGTTTATTTATAATTATTGTAGTCGTATTATGTGTTGCTTACATGCAGGTGGTGCGCAAATTACATCCGTTCATCGTACCTGACTCTGAAACCTCAGGTATTGTTTGCTGATAAATGGCTGATGTGGCTGCTTCCACTGATTCTCACCCAGTCTTCCTGCGTTGCAACATGGGCTTCAGTGAGTGCAGAGCTGTATGCCGCGCTAACCATTTCAGCCTGTTCCTGCAAAATGCCGGATAAAGCCAGTCGTCCGCCTGGTTTCAGATGCCCTAATATGTTGGATGATAATTTAACCAACGGCCCTGCCAGAATATTGGCAATTACCACGTCATAAGTAGCTGCTTCCAAGTCCTCCGGAAAACAGGTGTGGATAGCATCAGCGGGCAAACCGTTGCGCTGAGCATTATCTTGTGTTGCCTGTAATGCTTGCGGATCGATGTCTGTTGCGACAATTTTTCCTGCGCCGAGTTTGGCAGCAGCAATGGCAAGAATGCCTGAGCCACAGCCATAATCCAGCACAGTTTTACCCGCCAGGTCTTCACCATCAAGCCACGCGAGACACAGTGCTGTGGTGGGGTGGTTGCCAGTACCAAAGGCCAGGCCCGGATCTAGTAGTATTTTTATACTGGCATCGTCCGGTGGTTCTGACCAGCTGGGGTAAATCCATAGACGCTCCCCAAATTGCATGGGGTGGAAATTACTCATCCACTCCCGCACCCAAGGTCTGTCTTCCAGTTTTTCAAGTTTTACATCGCTGATAGCGCCCATATTGCGCTGTAATTCCAGCATCAATAAGATTTGGGTCAGATCAGCTTCAGCCGGAAATAAGCCGACCATGATCAGATTATCCCAGATAGGCGTTTCACCGGGTAGCGGCTCTAGTACAGGCTGATCAGCAGCATCTTGCAGAGTAACTGAAGCAGCACCTGCATTTTCCAGTAACTCACTGATGTTTTCCTGATGTTGCGCTGTAGTTTGGCAAATAATTTGCTGCCAAGTCATGACAATATGCCCAGTTTTTTCTCAAGATAATGGATATCCATGCCACCCTTTCTGAAAACAGCATCCATCATAATCCGCCGCTGTAGCGGGATGTTGGTTTTGATGCCCTCAATGACCATTTCAGTCAACGCGCCATTCATGCGGTTGATAGCTGTCTCTCTGTCTTCACCATGTACGATCAGTTTACCGATCATCGAATCATAATAAGGTGGAACGGTGTAGTCAGCATAAATGTGTGAGTCAACCCGTACACCCAGGCCACCCGGTACATGGTAGCGGGTAATTTTACCGGGAGACGGCGCAAAGGTATTTGGATCTTCGGCATTGATGCGGCACTCGATAGCGTGGCCCTGAATGCGTACATCTTCCTGTTTAATGGTTAGTTTTTCACCGGCAGCAATCAGCAGTTGCTGTTTAACTAAATCAACGCCGGTAATTAATTCGGTGACCGGATGTTCTACTTGCAGGCGCGTATTCATTTCTATGAAATAAAACCCGCCATTTTCATATAAAAACTCAAAGGTTCCGGCACCCCGATAACCTATTTCACGGCAAGCACCCGCTGCGACTTCACCAATCCGTGCGCGTTCTTCATCAGTGAGTCCCGGAGCTGGTGCTTCTTCCACCACTTTCTGGTGACGGCGTTGCATTGAGCAATCCCGCTCACATAAATGGATGGCGTTACCGTGTTCGTCTGCCAGCACCTGAAATTCGATGTGGCGCGGCGTACCAAGGTACTTTTCCATATACACAACATCATTGCCGAAGGCGGCCTTGGCTTCAGAGCGCGTCATATCTATGGAGCTAATCAGTTCCGCCGCGCTTTTGACCACCCGCATGCCGCGCCCACCACCACCACCAGTAGCTTTGATGATAACCGGATAACCAATTTCTTCAGCTAGCGCCAGGCATTCCTGTTCATCATCAGGTGTCGCGCCACCAGAGCCGGGTACGCAAGGTACACCTGCTTTGTGCATAGCCTCTTTGGCAGAAATTTTGTCACCCATCAGGCGAATAGTTTCAGCTCGCGGGCCGATAAAGATAAAACCACTGGATTCTACCCGTTCGGCAAAATCAGCGTTTTCAGACAAAAAGCCATAACCCGGATGAATAGCGTCAGCGTTAGTGACTTCAGCCGCACTGATCAGCGCTGGAATATTGAGGTAACTTTCAGTAGAGCGGGCAGGGCCGATACAGACAGATTCATCAGCCAGCCGCACATGTTTCAGATCGCGGTCAGCTGTTGAATGCACTGCGACCGTTTTAATGCCTAATTCGCGGCAGGCACGCAGAATACGTAAGGCGATTTCGCCCCGATTGGCGATGAGTACTTTTTTCAGCATGGAAGGTCTACCGGTTATTCAGTTTATTCAATGATAATCATGGGTTGGCCAAATTCCACGGGTTGTTCGTTCTCAACCAGAATGGCTTTAACAACACCACTGGCATCCGCCGGGATCTGATTCAACATTTTCATCGCTTCGATAATACAGAGCGTATCGCCCGCTTTGACCGTCTGGCCAACTTCGACAAATGACTTGGTAGTGGGTGAAGAAGCCCGGTAGAAAGTACCTACCATCGGTGCTTCAACAACATGTCCACTGGGTACAGCGTCCTCACCGGGTTTGTCTGCGACAGCAGGTGGTTGGGAGGCGGCAATAACAGGTGCGGCGGCTATGGGTGCTGCTGCGACAGGTGCTGGTGGTGTGGACGAAATTCGACTGATTCTTACCGAGTCATCACCTTCTTTGATTTCAATTTCAGCAACATCACTGTCGCTTAACAAATCAATTAACTTCTTAATTTTTCGAACATCCATTTGGAAATTTCCTGATTCAGATTGACTTTGTTGTAACATCCCGACATTAGTTGTGTTGAATGGTGAATTTTCGCATAAACCCGATTTTCACAACAAATGCCTGCACAATCGCGTAAGTTTACATCTTTTCTGCTGAATATGCAGCAATTAAGGTCATACCAATGTGGGTAATTCCGGGATTATCCCAATGATCATTAAGGTATCAGCGTCGGAATAGTGAGCCAAGCAGGCCCCGTACAATTTGGGTACCTAAGCGTGAGCCGACTGACCGTGCAATGCTTTTTACCATGGCCTCACCAACGCCTTGCCTGTTTCTGCCGCTGCTGCGTCCGGAACCAGCCTTTTTAGCCGCCTTCATATTGGCCTGGCTGAGTTCGGATTGCAGGCTGGCTTCCAGTGCTTTTTTTGCCCGAGCTTCTAGTAGTTCATAGGCTGACTCCCGGTCAACCATGCGATCATATTTGCCGGTAAAAGGACTGGTGCGCATCAGATCAGCAACAGCGTCTGGTGTCGCAGGCCCGATTAAGGACTGTGGTGGACGAATTAATGTATGTTGTACGATGCCAGGGATGCCATTGTCTTCCAGTACTGAAACTAGCGCTTCGCCAACGCCCATATTAGTGATAGTAGCTTCAGTATCTAAATCAGGGTTGGTGCGGAATGTTTGTGCGGCAGCTCTGACAGCTTTCTGATCGCGGGGTGTGAATGCTCGTAACGCATGCTGAATACGATTGCCCAATTGGCCCAGTACTGCATCGGGAATATCCAACGGGTTTTGGGTAATGAAATAAATCCCCACACCTTTAGAGCGTATTAATTTAACGACTTGCTCAACTTTGTCGACCAGCACATCCGGTGCATCGTTAAATAACAGATGTGCTTCGTCAAAAAAGAAAACCATGCGGGGTTTCTCAAGATCACCGACTTCCGGTAAATTTTCAAATAGCTCTGAAATCAGCCACAACAGGAAGGTGGCATACAAGCCCGGTGTCATCATTAATTTGTCAGCTGCGAGAATGTTAATATTCCCATAACCATGCGCTCCGGTACGCATCATGTCCCATAAATCCAGTGCCGGTTCACCAAAAAACTGTTCACCACCTTGCTGCTCAAGTACTAGCAGGCGACGCTGAATGGCCCCAATGGAGGCTGAGCTGACATTGCCATAAGAATGTTGGAATGCCTGCCTGTTTTCTCCGATATGGCGCAAAATGGAACGCAGATCTTTCAGATCCAGTAATAACATGCCTTCGTCATCGGCAAATTTGAAGGCAATGTTCAGAATGCCTTCCTGAACCTCATTCAGTTCGAGTAGTCTTGACAGTAATAATGGCCCCATATCTGAGATGGTGGCACGGATGGGGTGGCCTTTTTCGCCTGACAAGTCCCACATGACTGTCGGATAGCCTTCTGCCTGATAATTTTCAATGCCGATTTTTTCAATGCGCTCATCGACCTTCGGGTGAGGTTTGCCCTGAGCACTGATACCGGTTAAGTCACCCTTGATATCAGCCATAAACACCGGAACGCCAATACGTGAGAAGCCCTCGGCTAGTACTTGTAGAGAGACTGTTTTACCGGTTCCGGTGGCACCGGCAATCAAGCCATGCCGGTTGGCATAACGGGGGTTAAGAAATAACTGCTGGTCACCGCCCTTACCAATAAGAATGCCGTTCTCTACCGTCATGTTTTATTCCCTGTTGTTGACTGTTAGATAGGTGGAAGTCTAACGAAAATAACTGTGCTTCGCTACCTAAGGCCTAGTTTTTCAAGTGTTTCCGGGCTGACTGCGCCAATAAATAAATCGTTAGCTTGTTGGAATTGGATCAAAGCTTTCATGCTCTGCTGGTCGAGTCTACCCGTCGTGCTAGCAGGGAAGCCTTTCCGCTTAAGTCGTTGTTGAACTTTCCTGATGTATGCAGGCGATACATCATCGCACAAAACCGGGAATTTCCTAATCTGGTCTTCCCTTGATTTGATCTGTACCTGGACTGTTGTGTAGCGTGGTTTTGTGTAGGTGTTATAGACGGATTTTATTGTCCAGACACGTTTAACCTTGCCTACCTTTATATCAATGTAGCGCGCTGGAATAATCGGGCCGGTTCCTTGCCCTGGTTTTACCAAGATCTTTTTGGTGATTTCCATGACCTCGGCTGGCAGGTGTTTTTGAATGATTCGGTTTGGAATGTCTATCGTTTGCTGTTTTAAAATCCGGGTTTCGGCTGGTACGTTCTCAAAACATGCTATTGGGTTCTGTCTATTGGCACAATTATTTTTCCAACGGACATGCGCTGGTCCCATAGTTACTGGCCTGTCAGTCGTTTTATAGATCGCCGGGATGCCTCTCAGTTCGTGGCGTTCACGCAGTACTAAGACTTTCTCTGTTTCTTTGCGGTATTGAGCCGGAACTGTTTCATGGGTAAAACGGGCCGGTTCAAGCTGAATTCTTTTGATGCCCCAATCAACGACGGCAGGTATGTTTTCAAATTCAGGGGTTGGCTCAAATACCGGAACGCGCTCACTGTGGGCGATGAATTTCGCCGGGCGCAGTAGTGTCGCTGCACAGGCCAGAGGAATATCAGGTTTTACCCGGATAGATTGCTTGTTGTTGTCCGGTGTCTGTGACGCAGAAGAATCTGCCGTTTCATAGCCGCCCGGAGCTGTGCAGCTACTAAGCAGTACAATGCCAGCGAAGGCAATTGATTTTAAGCCCGATGTATAAAACAATTTATTGCGCATAAGAGTGTGATGACGGATCTTTTGAGTAGGTCTGCTTGGTACGGTCGCAAATAACCGTGCGGGTATGTTATAGGATAACACTAAGGTTATGCCAGTAATGAATTTTAGTCTTGTTCAGCAGATAGGTGCATGATTTCACCAGTGGTTTTGTCTACTTTTTCTATCACACCATGACCAGGCTTCCATTTTGGTGTTGGTTGGCTTGAGTGCTGGAAGTTTTCTTGTTCGGCTTTTTCAGGCTCTGCAGTCTGCAGTTTTGTGGTGGGTTGTTTTGCAAGGTGTGTGTTGCGCCTTTTTAAGGGCTGAGGTTTTATAGCGGTAGTAGTCTGTGTCAGGCTGGTAGTTGATTTTGTTGTAGTTGCTGTTGATTTTAAAGGACTTAGCAATAACTTGTTAGTGGTGCTTTGGTAAACGTGCCACGGCAGTGCACTGGAGTTTTGTAGCAAGGCACCAAAATGAAAGCTGTGCAGATTACTGAGCATTTTCTAATCCGGTCTGAGGGGTTTTATATTGAGTGTCACGGAAATACAGGCGCTATGCAGCAGCTTCGGTGATGGCGTTGATTAATAACAGGACAGATGGCTTGTGCATAAATATTTTGGGCGTACGCATCAACTAAAAACCAAGCGAAATGAGCAAGCATTCACAGTAGGCAGGGATAAGCCCCATTTTCTGAACGTCCTCATTCCACTATTCGGCCAAAAGGGATAGAATGTGCGCCTTGAATTAAACATAGCGACCAGAGGACAGTATGACTACTCCCCAAACCATGTATGACAAAATCTGGGCTGGCCATTTCGTGCACCAGGAAGAAGGTCAGGCACCGTTGATCTATGTCGATCGCCACCTGATGCATGAAGTGACCAGCCCGCAGGCGTTCGAGGGACTGGAAATTTCTGGTCGTCCGGTACGCAATCCGCATAGCATTCTCGCGACACTGGATCATTGTGTGCCTACTATTGCTGCGGGACGTATTCTGCCGGTAGCTGATGTGATTGCTAACAAGCACATCGTTACGATGATGGCCAACTGTGAAAAGCACGGCCTGAATTTATACGACATGGACAGCCCGGATAACGGCATTATCCACGTTGTAGTACCTGAGCATGGCTTTGTGCATCCGGGCATGGTCACTGTTTGTGGTGATAGCCACACGGCGACTCACGGTGCATTCGGTGCGCTGGCATTTGGTATAGGCACGTCCGAAGTTGAGCACGTGATGGCGACATCCACGCTGCCACAACAAAAATCTAAAACCATGCTGGTTGAAGTCAATGGTGAGTTGGCTGCACACAGCACAGCGAAAGATATTGCGCTGGCGGTGATTGGTAAAATCGGCACAGCCGGTGGTAATGGTCACGTGATCGAATTCGCGGGTGAAGCGATTCGTGCGCTGAGCATGGAAGG
>CALHAO010000510.1 GCA_937931765.1 uncultured Thiotrichaceae bacterium | reverse complement strand
CAAGCTGATCTGTTTATCGGCGGAGAAATGGGTATTGGCAATACAACCGCAGCTACTGCCTTATATTCCATCTTACTGGATCAGCCTGCTGCACTGTTAGCCGGAGCAGGCACCGGTTTAGATCATCAAGGTATTGAACATAAAATAGCCGTACTTGATACCATCCTGTTTCGGCACCAGGATTGTGGCAGTGATGCTATGGAATGGCTACGTTGCGCCGGTGGCTTTGAAATTGCTGCACTCACCGGCGCTTACCTACGAGCTGCCCAGTGTGGTCTCCCGGTATTATTGGATGGTTTTATCAGCACAGCAGCAGCCTTAGTCGCCATCAGAATTCAGCCGGATGTTGAACAGTGGCTGTTCCTGTCGCACGTGTCCGCTGAACAGGCACATGGCCTGGTATTGGAAGCGCTAGACCAAAAACCATTATTAGATCTGGGCATGCGCCTGGGCGAAGGCAGCGGCGCAGCAGTCGCTGTGAGCCTGATCCGCTCAGCCTGCTATTTACATAATGAGATGGCTACCTTCGCAGAAGCAGCAGTCGCCGGAAAGCTGACGTGATGCGTGACCATGAGTGATTCAACCACCTTTATTGACCTGGTGCGTCACGGACGTGTGGCAACACCCGGTTTGTTTTGTGCCGCCATCAATGAACCACTCAGCGAAACAGGCTGGGCGCAACTCATGACTACCACGCAAACGGCACAGACAGACCAGGTCATTACCTCGCCCAGTCGGCGCTGTGCTGAATTCGCTCAGCATTTTGCGCAAGAACATGATTTACCATTGCAGACAGCAAACGCCTTCCAGGAAATGCACTTCGGTGACTGGGTGGATCTGTCTGCCGCCGAAGTCTGGCAGCAGGATTCTGTTTTATTGAAAAGTCTGTGGGAGTCACCACA
Organism: uncultured Thiotrichaceae bacterium; assembly: GCA_937931765.1. Taxonomy (GTDB): domain Bacteria; phylum Pseudomonadota; class Gammaproteobacteria; order Thiotrichales; family Thiotrichaceae; genus Thiolinea. The sequence goes on along the minus strand of CALHAO010000510.1, from coordinate 19,536 downwards.
AGATTTTACGGCTCCAAACGGTGAAGCACTGCTCGAATTTGCTGAACGGGTTGAACATAGCTGGCATGAACTGCTGGAACAGTATGGTGGAAAACGTGTATTGGTCTTTACACACGGGGGCGTGATTCGTGTGTTACTGGCGCTGGCACTGGGGATTCCTTATAAAAGTACTATGGGGTTTGATCTGGGTTATGGCTCAGCCGTGCGCATGCGGGTCTATGAAGATGGCGCTGTGAGTGTTTATGGGGTTGGGGTCAGGGATTTATCATGACCCACTTCTACCTAGCACTATCATTCCTAACCCGTATCCCTGTTCCTGACCTCGGTAAACTCGACCCCGCAGACTTTGGGCGCTCCGCACTCTATTACCCACTCATCGGCGGAATAATTGGTGCATTACTCTGCCTTCCTATTGTGCTATTTCCACAAGCCTCTCCAATACTACTCGCAGCTATACTCACCGTGTTATCAGCGGTAATCACAGGAGGCTTACACCTCGATGGTGTAGCAGATGGTGCAGATGCCTGGCTGGGAGGCTTGGGTGACGATGAAAAAACCCACCGTATTCTTAAAGACCCATTAGTAGGTGCAGCAGGGGCGATTGCCATCTGTGCAGTCATTCTGCTTAAATTTGCCGCGCTCACGGTGTTACTGGAAAACCAATTGTGGTGGGTCATTTTGTTTGCACCGGTATTGGGACGGGCTTCAGTCTTATTACTATTTCTAACTACTCCCTATGTACGGCGTGGCGGCTTAGCCAGTGCAGTAACCGATTTTATGCCCGTCATACCAGCATGGCTGATCACGCTGGGCTGCCTGATTATTGGATTGGCCTTAGCCTGGCAAGGCGTCCTCTGGTTTTTGCTGGGCTTCTGGTTATTACGCCGCCTGATGATGAAACGTTTGCACGGCTGTACCGGTGATACAGCGGGCGCAAGTGTTGAGTTAGGTGAAGTGTTCTGGATGCTGGGCATCGGCCTGACAATATCAGGCTGATCGTTTAATCCTTAAGGTAATGCACAGCCGTCTCAATCGTCCCGTCAGGCTGTAACACCAATTCCCGCCATGCCGGACGAGTATCATCCAGTTGCATTTCCTCATCATTGTGTTTTGCCTGAACACAGGTGGCTGGCGTGCCTAATACCCGAATACTCTTTTCTGGTGTGACCGGATAATCCATGCTGAACTCGCTGTGGATATGTCCGAATACAACACCTTGTATCTGTGGATAACTTGTGAGTAAAGACCAGAAAGCATCAGTTTGTTGCAAACCCATATGATCCATCCAGGGGCTGCCAATTGGTACCGGGTGATGATGCATAAACAATAAGGCATATTCTCCCAGTGCTAACTGGTCCAGTTGTACCTTTAGCTCAGCAAACTGCTCATCACTAATATCACCTTCAGGGTGGCCAGTGAAATGCGTATCCACAAATACAACGTGCCATCCGGAAAAAGCAGTATGCGTCACATAATTAATACGTTCATTTTGCCGGGATAATTCACTCCACATCAGCTCAGGAACATCATGATTACCCGGTAAAATATAAACCGGTAGTGGAAAGTCTTGCAGAATTTCAGCGATACGTTGATAAGCACCCGCCGTTTCTTCCTGCACCAGGTCACCACTAATAACCAATGCATCAAAGTTCTCAGCCAACTGCTCCAGATGAGCCAGCACTCTGATCAACGATTTATTTGGATAGACCACTATATCCGACCATTCAAGACGCGAATCATCCTCTGCATAACAGTGTGTATCGGTAATTTGTAATAATTTCACGGCTGCTACTGGCTGGTTCATACTATTTTCCTGTTATCGATGAAATCACTGTTCTCTAACCCGGCTCAGGTTTCAAGAAACTATGGCTATTATGCTACGGTATACCCTATCTGCCCAAATGAGTTTTTACATGCGCTTAATTGATACCCACTGCCACTTTGACCATCCGCTATTCGATGCTGATCGTGACGAGCTAGTGCAGTCAATGAATGCCAGCGGCGTCAGTGATGTCATTTTTCCGGCAACCACCGCAGCAGGTTGGGGGCGTTTACGTGACATAACTCATACATCAGCACATTTTCATGCCAGTTACGGCTTGCACCCTATGTTTGTGACTCAACATCAGGATAAACATATTGCACAATTACGCCAATGGTTGGAACATGAGCGCCCCGTTGCAGTGGGTGAATGTGGTCTGGATTTTTTTATTGCTGATCCGGATAAACAGCGCCAGATCTCACTCTTTGAACAACACATCCACTTAGCACATGAGTTTGATTTGCCGCTGATTATTCACGCCCGGAAATCGCTGGATGAAGTACTGAAACATATTCGCAAAGTGGGTTCATTACGTGGTGTCATCCACAGTTTTTCCGGTAGTCAGCAACAGGCTGAACAACTGATTGACCAGGGATTTTATTTAGGCATAGGTGGCACAGCGACATACGATCGGGCGAAACGCCTGCATAAAGTCATTATGAATGTGCCGCCCGAACGTATTTTACTGGAAACAGATGCTCCAGATCAGCCAGATAGCCAGTGGCGGGGCAAGCGTAATGAACCCGGACGGTTACCGGTGATTGCCAAAGCAGTCGCAGCACTAACCGGAAGCAGTATTGAAGCGATAGCCAAAACAACCACTGACAACGCACAACGATTATTTGGAATAGCCTGATATGAAGTATTTTTTTCCGGTGTTAATGGCACTGGTTATTATGGTCGGTTTAGGGGCCAGCCTGACCCCTATTATTGCTGAGCAATTTTTTCCAAGCACGGAAAGCCGGTACCAAAAGGCTAACCCGGATAATGCCAAAGAAGCACTTGCCACATGGTTTGCTGTTTCATCAACTGACTTCACTGAAGTTAATGCTATCCGTTATCAGTCGGCACAATACAACGCCCGCTGGTATCAATTTATAACGAATCGTAAACCAGTTCAGCGATTTATAGGTCGTATGCAGCTGGAACAATTAGACCTTGATGAAACCGTGTTGAAACAAGAATTCATGACGCTGATCCCACCAGTAGATTGGTGGCAACCAACTTCATTAAAACGCCAGAGTTATTTCGCAGGGCAAGATGGCAGAAATATGATTAAGCTGATCTATAATGCGGAAACAGAAACTGGTTACTTACTGATAGAATCCAAACGACAACCAGCGACTTAGCGGGCACGACGGGCCTGTTGCGAGGAATATGTATCAGCAAAAGCATTTTCGTCATTTTCAGAATAATTATACTTCTCAATGAACAATTCACGCGCCGCTTTCACCCAATGACGTAACGGCAAAGCCTGGTTCTGGCCAATTAGTTTCTGGATAGACACCAACTGCGCCGGGCTGCATTCTGCCAACTGACGGTAACTAACGATCCCCAGACTGTGTAACTTGTGCTCAATAGTCTCATCAATACCCTTTATGAGTTGTAGATCATCTTTACCATCACTTAATGTTGGCAGTTTTTTCAGGTGCAATGGAATCGGGTGCAAAGGCGAGCTGGCATTTCGATGTTGGCGATATTTATAAATTTTTTCTTTAAGCAGGAAGTTCTCTTTTTCGCGCTTACCCAATAGCCCCTTAAGTGCCTGAATACCTTTTCTGGCGGTTTCAAGCTCCGTGCGGACTTTAAGAAACTTATCATGCCCGGATGTCGATTCCAATAATTGAGCCAAACGCACCTTCTGTGCTTCCGCCTCTTTCAGTTTAACGCGCAAATCATGAGCATCTTCACGCACATAAGCAAAGTTTGTACGTAAACCTGCTAGTTCATCCATCAACCTTTGCTCAACCTTCTTTCTACTTCTGCTAACCACAAACCACCCGATCAAACTACCTATCAGTAAAGCAAGCGCAGAAATGACGATTAATTGAATGGATGGATGAATACTGGCTGCAGTCATTGGTCTTTTAATACCCTTATTTCAACACGACGATTTTTTGCCTGCCCTTCAGCAGTGTCATTCTTGGCAATCGGCCGACTAGCGCCGTAGCCTTTTGCCAACAACTGTGCTGGCTTAACACCCTTTTCAATCAGATATTGCCGGACATTTTCTGCCTTGGACTGACTAGAAGCAATTTGTCCGATTGCAGTACCCTTATTATCCGTATGAACAGAAACTTCCAATTGAATTTGTGCGTTTTGCTTGAGTATCTGCGCCAATCTATCAAGAACAGGCAAGCCTTCTTCGGACAAAGTCAGTTGTGAATAGCCAAACTCTACCTTGCTAAGATTGTATTTTTCTAAAGGGTGAGTACGGGCAGGAATATACAAGCCATCTTCAAACTCGACATCATCTGCCTCTGAAAGAACACTTTCCTCAGCAACAACAGAGCTGTTTGTGTTGATTTCTAATTGGTTATTCACATGGCGTACACCATCAACCCTGCTCACTACTTCAAGGATCTGTGGGGGTTGTGCTTCATCAGTCAAGATACCGCTAATAGTGCCATCACGCCCCTCAAAACTAACACTGACTAAGGGTAAGCCGGAAAATACCAGCGCTTTATTTACTTCCTGTGTCAAATCTATAGCAATATCGTCTTTCTTGAGTTCTACCGTTATCATCCCTAATACCGCTGCTATGATTAGCGCTAAAACCACCAATTGTATTGGAGGATATTGAATATTATTCCCTGCTACAGCCATGTCATGCTCCCGAACATAGAAAAGTGCCTTCTCTATGTATAGAACATCAAATCGACAGCCTGAGCAAATAAATAACATTTATTAAGCACTTCAAATAGATGGGATAGAGCCTTCAGAGTATGGCGATTCTATATTTTTTACTATCAGCACTGGGATATATGGAGAGTGATACCCGATTAACAGGGTGTATGGGCAAAGAGAAAAAGCAGGGGGTGGGAACGAATACTACTCAGATCAGTAACGGTATACTGACCTGACAAGGAGTACTTTGATTCATCAGGCAATGAACGATTGAATTTCTTTAGCTTCCTGCTGCTGGCGGGAACCACCTTCCTGAATAACTTCCTTCAGCACATCATTAGCCGCCTCAGCATTGCGTAAATCCAGATAAGCCCGTGCCATATCCAACTTAATCGCCGCATCAGGGTCATCAGGTTTGGTAACAGCTTTTATACCGGAAAACGCCATCTGATCTAATTGATCACTGGTTAACGCTTCCGGAACAACCGGATCAGCCGCTGTGGCTATTTCTATGGTTTTCACACCCACTTTAGCTTCGGGTATAGAGGTGATTGGTACAGGGCGGCTGCGTTGCCCTAAAAGCCATGCAACCGGCAATAACAATAACGCCAACAACCAAGGCCACCAGGTCGAACCAGGTTTGTCAGAAGGATTCACAGGAGCCAGCGTTACATCTGTCTCTGCTGCAGCTTTAATCTGACCAATTTCACTGCTCAGTGCGGTATTATTTTCATTGGAAGTGTTCAACTCCGTGCGCAGGGCCGCGGCTTCATTTTCTGCGGCAGCTTTAACCTGTTCAATTTCACTGTTTAGTGCTGAGTTACTTTCATTGGAAGTATTCAACTCTGTACGCAGAGTTACCACCTCCGATTGACTGACTTCCAGTTGTTTATTAGACGCATCCAATTCTGTGCGTAAAGCATCGGCTTCAGATTCACTGATTTCCAGCTTTGCGCTCACAGCATTCAACTCAGCAACCACCTTTTCATTATCAGCACGCAGGCTTTCACTCTGTTGCTTTAAGGCATCCAGTTGACTCTGTAATTCAGTATTCGTTGTTTTTTGTACTTCGCCGCCACCCTGCAACTCAGACAGTTGTTTTTTAAGCTCGCTGGCTTCACTTTCCAGGGCAGCTTTCTCAGTCAGCTGTTGCTGCAGCACCTGATTACCCTTGACTGATTCATCATAGCGAGACTGCAACTGCTCCAGCTTCTTGCTGGAATCAGCTAATTGTTTAACCACTTCAGGAGACGGGGCGTCATCGGCAGCAAACTGTTCTTCTGCATCACTTTTCAAAGCCTCGATCTGTTCTTCCAGCTTTTTCAGTTGTGCACTCTGCTGAATTCCTGTCGCTTCAAGACGTGAAACAGTGTCCCTCAATGCCTTATTATCGGTTTCCAGCTGTTCCAACTGCTGTTGGAGCTGATCGCGCTCCTCAGTAATTTGCTTTAGTCTACTTTCGGCTTCAACCACTATTACCGGACTGACTACCTGCTGTACCGGAGGGGGAGGTGGTGCAGCTTGTATAGCGGCCCCCAACTCATCGGCCCCCGGCAGATTTAATGTTTTACCAAGCACCAGGAAATTAACATTATTATTAAGAAATGCCTCCGGATTACGTTCCAGAATCAACTGCATGAGCGCATCACGGTCTCTATATCCCGGATAAGCATCACTAACAATTGCACCCAAGGTGTCATTCGCCTTGATCTCAACAACAGTTGTTTCAGCAAAGACAACGGGCGCTGCACACACAGCAATTGATGCACCAACCGTAGCCAGTAAACCTAAACGCGGGACTATATTCATTAATTAAGCCAGAGTATCCATTAAATCGATCATGAGTTTTAAATAAACTTAGCAATCCCTTCGGCCGCTCTGCGGACATCCAGAAAAATAAGGCCCAGGCGTGCATTGGGCTTAGCCAGCACCGTCACAACTGCATCGTTACCTGCATGAGTCATCAGAATATAACCGGTAGCACCCTTAATAAGCACCTGCTCCAGTGCACCACGGGCCAGTTCTTCCGCCGTCCGGTCACCTAATGATAAAATTGCAGCACTCATCGCGCCTACGCGGTCTTCATCCATACCCGAAGGTAGTAAAGAAGCCATCATCAAGCCATCTGTAGAAAGCACCGCTGATGCTTCAATGTCAGCGGAAGATCCGTTGAGATCACTCAAAATAGAATTCAGCATTTCAGCACGCATTAAATAAATCTCCTAGTTACATCTATAATAGTTAAAATACGAACAACCCATTGAATTATAATGAAGTATTACCGTATCGAATTTCTAATGCCCAGACTAAATCCCTGAAAGTAGGTTGGTTAAACTGGGGTACGCCCTCAATAATCAGGGTAAAGTGGTTTTGCTCGATATATATTGGCCAAAAACCAACCTCACTATTTCCGCTGGCACCAACTAGCCCCCAGGCTCGCTGGCTATAACCAAGGTTGCCACTCAATAGCTCTTTATGCCGACTGTAGACACTGGCCAAGTTCGCACTTAATGCTGCAAGCTCTTCTGCTGCTTCATGAGGAAAACCGGCGCTACCTAAATATAAACCCTGACTTTCTGCCAGCACTGCTTTGCCGCCATCGGACAATGAACGCAGTAAGCGTGGCAGGGACTGCTCCAGAACTTCGACCGAAGCAGCTTCCGGTTCTTCCTGGCCTGAGATAAGTCCGGCCTCCTGAAGCCAGTGCACAAACTCCAGCGATCGTTTTTTATCAAGCCCGGTAAACTTACGCGCAACATCAACATCAAACAACGGCGTTTCAGGTTCTTTGAGCAATTGCTGGATAAAACTTCTGCCAGGTTCAGGCTTATCATCCTGAGTAGCGTAAAAAGCCCCGCCCGGTGTCACACTCAAATACAGATTTTCACTTAGTATATATTCGCTCATCAGGTGGTTACTCCCGGATCAAGTGAATAAAGTAAAGCCTGCACTAATGATGTTACATCGCCACGGTCACGTGCATCAATTTCAAACACAGGAGCATCAATCGATAGTTCTTTCAGCCAGCTGCGGTAGTCGTTAATACCTGGTTTGCGTTGTAAATCCAACCGCGTTACGCCAACAACCAGTTGTTCTTGTTGAATAAAATCCCGGAACGCATTCGTATAGAACTTCATATCCCGATAGGGATCAGGGCGGGTATTATCCAGCAAAAGAATCAGCCCGATGCCACCCTTTGTCAGAATATCCCACATGAAGTCAAACCGTTCCTGACCTGGTGTCCCGTATAAGTGGACACGTTCATTTTCACCCAAACGTATTAGCCCATAATCCATGGCTACCGTGGTTTGCGGTTTCCTGCTTTTAGTCATATCTGAGGCATATTCATCCGTCCTGATAATACTAATATCACTAATAGCATCAATCGCAGTGGTTTTACCCGCACCGACCGGTCCTGTGAAAATAATTTTTTTGTTGGTGGTAGTCATAAATACTACTTTTTGCCCCCTCCGAGTAAACGTTTAAGCAAACGTGAGAACAACCCACGATTCTTTTTCGGTGCAGCTTGTTTTTCCTGCTCATCTTCTCCCTGATTGACTTCAAACAAGCCAAGGGTATGAGCCCCGTTGAAGAAGGCAATGACGTGACGCTGAGGCACATCCAGCCATTCGGAAAGATCAAAAACATTACCGGCTTTCTGATGCCATAAAGCAGCTATCTGCATTGCGTCCGGAAACTGCTCCAAACGAGTGAGATTAGGCCAGCTTTTCAGGCGCAACGGAGAGCTTAAGTCCGCATTCCGGCTCAAACGTCCATGTGAAGTCAACAAACTGGTAGTCCAGATTAAACCTTCCATATCATAAGTTTGTCGCGCATCCTGAACAACTACTTCTTCCAGCTCGCTTAATTCAGTGGTACTGGGCAAATGAAGCTTTACTTTGCCACCTTGTAATGGCGTGCCGCACACATCAGTAAACAGCTCTGAATAAAGATCAATACTACTATAGGCAAGATTCACATCAGGCATCAACAGCATATAGTTTCCACTGTCCAAAATAACCTGTACGTATTGTTTTGATGTTCTCGATAGATTCAGTGCATCAATAAGACTGTTTAACAGGTAATTTTCCGGCGTATAAAGTTGTGTGCTCTCCTGCCAGTTTGCGGCAGTCACTCGCTGTGTCGCCTGACCACACAATAAATCCCAGCGTTGTTGCTGCTTTTCCTGATCCTGCTCACTATCATCCGGCGTCGTTACCTGGCCTAACTGCAGACTACTGTCCCCGGGAAGGGCTTCGTCGTCGCTTAAAGGCTCGGGCACATAGACATCGTCTGTACCAATCAATTGCTCGTCAGCAGGTGCAATACTATCATCCGGCTTTTCAACAGCGGATACCGAACTGTCATCCTCTTCATACGCAACACCAGCGGCTGCAAATATAGGTGAAGCTGTAGCCTTTACCCGCTCGCGCTGCTGCCAACCAGAAAGTCCGAAGACCTGTTTATCTTTTTGCTGAGAATCCAATAGCTCACGCAATGATGACATATCACTCGCGGTACGTTGTTTCTCAGCACCAGCTGCAATGTCTGTGCTATGAGTATTACCCGGTAATACCTGACGTATTTGTGTAGCAGACTGAACCAGTGACTGTGACGTCAACGGTTTCGGCACCCACACCGTATTTTCTACATCACATTCCTTAACCGACAGCACAATCGCCGGAATCGGGCTGATTCGTATATTTTCTTCCCATTCCTGCCGTGCACCGGGATGATCAAAATCCACCACCAAGGCCTCAGCCTCTTTGATAGCAACGATCTGAAAAATACTCTTACCCGCTCCGGCAAAAAAGAACTCCAGAATGGCGCGGTTATGAGGGCTAATACTCAATAACGCCACTTTCAACGGGTTATTCGATGAATTCAGCATAAATCCTGCCTGTTTTTATTTTTTATTACCAATTTTCGGCTCTCACTCTGGCATCCTGCCAGCTTTCAGACAACTCAACACCTGCATCGATCAGCGCATTACTTATCACTTCCAGCTGACTGCTGTTTCGCGTGTGCTGATAAACGGCCAGCAGTTCCTGCTCCAAATCAGCAGTAGCACGCCCCTCCAGAATTTCAGATTCCAGTAACGTCTGAGCGAGATCAATCTGCCCATATTCAATATGGTCTTGTATTTCTGCTAACACATCGGTGTATTGCGATTCAGCAACCGAACGCTGCTGCTTTAATAACTTACTACCACGTGCAATTTCTCCGGTGGATAACATTGAACCACTCATCCATCCACCGGCCTGCTCTTCCACCCCCTCTTTCAGCCACGCGTCAAACAAACCCACGGTCTCCTCATCCAGTTGATCACGACAAAGATCAAGCATGCGTGTTCTGAGCATTAATCCGGAGCTACCCAGCGCCAGAAACAGATCCAACAAAGAACCACTGGTACGATCATGAAGATCTTCATGTTGAGTAAGTAGTATACGCTGTGTGTGTGCCCGAAGGTCATAAGGGTTTCGACGAATCTGATGAGATAATAAGCGCCAAATTTCAAGCCCGCTATCAACGCCGGTTTCATTTTCAGACAGCGTGTCAAAACGCAGTTCACGCATTCCTGTAACTTTAAAAGACAATGGGACGTGGGCAGAAGAAGCTGTTCTCCCGGATAATAACTTCCCTAGCATAAATAGTGACCGTTGCTTGACTCAAAAATGACTTGCATGACTAATCAACACTGAATAAATTTTACCTACCATACCATCCGATAAAAACATAAGTGGATGATAACCTTAGCTGAAGCTAAACTTAACACGAATACATTTGATAGCCTACCAGACTATCAATGGATGTACTTTTTTTTAATCATAACGCATAAAAAATTAACGGGATGTTTTACTGGATACACGGTATTCCTTGAAGTTATCAGTACTTTGCTTCAGCATGATCACCGTTGTCCATCATTGTTTGTGGAGAGACTAAGGTGTTTTATCTGACGATGCAAATTTTGCTGATCATTATATTAGCAACCCTGCTGGGCCTGGGCCTGGGCTGGTGGTCTCGTGGGCTAATGGCTGATATACGACAAGAAAAAAGTGATACTGGTGGTGAAGAAGAAATTGACCCATTTGCTGCCCGCTCACGATTGGAGCAATGCCATAATGATAATGCAGGTCTGCGGCGTGATCTGAAAGAGCTGGAGGAACAGCTGGAAAGCTTTGAACGGGTTAAACAGCTGAATCAAGAAGACAGCGACCTACTTGAACAGATAAAATCAGCCGAACTTCGCGCAGAAGCTTTAATGGGTGATATTCAGGAACGTGATGATACAATCGCCATCCTTGAGAATGAGTTAGAAAAACTCAGATCAGAATAACTAATTGAATTAAATGATTTTTTACCCTTAAAATAGAGACACAGGAGACTACTATGACAAAAACCACTTCCGGGGCAAGCGCCGCTTCTTTGTTTGAAACAGATATTGAGATAGTCGGCGACGTTTCATTTGCTGGTGAGTTGTACCTTCAGGGCAAAGTTAACGGTAATTTGGTGGCACCAAATGATTCCAATGCTTCCTTATTTCTTCAGGAAAACAGCGAGGTAATCGGTGAGATTCGTGTGCCGTTGCTGGTTGTTTCAGGCAAGGTCTCCGGTGATATTTTTTCAACCCGCCGGATTTCGCTGAAAGCATCAGCTGAAGTCGTCGGTAATATCCATTATGCAGAAATTCACGTTGAACAAGGCGCAACCATCAATGGTGGTCTGGTTTCCTTGCGTGACTTAGAAGGGGCAGCCTAATCCAGGCTGACTGCCTTCACTTCAGGCATTTTGGAGCAGAGTTTCCCCGTATATCAAACGTGTACCAGGATTAACATTATGTCGTTTTACAAGAATCATTTGGTCAAGGGTCAACCTGTCACCCGCTTAGTGGTGGACTAGTATGCTAGTGCTTACCAATCTGCATCACTATGGCCGCCTGATTCGCATTGAACGTCCAATTGGAAGTTATTTGGTCTTGTGGCCCACTTTGTGGGCGCTATGGATTGCCTCTGAAGGCCTTCCTGACATTAAATTGCTGATTATCTTTGTGTTGGGCGTTTTCATTATGCGCTCAGCAGGGTGCGCCATTAATGACATTGCAGACCGTAATATCGATGCTCATGTTGAACGCACCCGAGACAGGCCACTAGCAGCAGGGAATATTACTTTACGTGAAGCGCTGACAGTATTTGGGCTATTGATAGCAGTGGCTTTAGTACTGGTATTACAACTTAACTGGCTAACCATCCTATTTTCTATTGCCTCCGTCTTACTCACCGCTTCCTACCCCTTTATGAAACGCTACCATCATTTGCCACAGGCTTACCTGGGCGTGGCTTTTTCATCGGCTATCTTAATGGCGTTTACTGCTGTCACTAATCAGCTCCCACCGCTGGGGGCATGGCTGTTATTCGCTGCCAACCTATTGTGGACGACAGGTTATGACACCCTATATGGCATGTGTGATCGTGAGGATGATCTGAAAATCGGCGTGAAATCTACGGCGATCTTATTCGGTGACTATGACCGGCTATGGGTTGGCATTTTGCAAATCAGCACGCTGGTATTATTAAGTATCGTCGGCAAGCTGAATGCACTGGGCATCTGGTTCTGGCTCTCACTGCTACTGGCTGCAAGCCTTTTTGTGTATCAGCAATATTTGATTCGCGATCGTGACCGGCTGCTCAGCCTGAAGGCATTCCTGAACAATAACTGGGTCGGCATGATTATTTTTATCGGTATTTTTCTTAATTACACCATCGGCTAATCATACACCCACTGATAAGGTGAAAAACTTTTCAGTAACCATACAGTCATAAACAAAACAACAATCCAGTGAGGTAGATGCAGATGAAGCTCCAGAAATTAATCCAAACCAGCTTGTTCTCCGGCCTGCTATTAATTGCAGGACACAGCTTTGCCGCCGAAGCAATCAGCTATGACCGGATCAGCTTTGCTGTCAGTGCTGAAAAAAAGGTTGAGAATGACGTACTGACTGCCACACTGTTTGCCAGCCAGACCGGACAAAACACTGCAGAATTATCTGATACGGTAAATAAAGATATAAGTTGGGCGATGGCTATTGCCGGAACAGAGGGTTTGATTGAGAGCCGAACGCTGGGCTATACCACTAATCCGGTCTATAAAAATGGCCGTGTAGATGGCTGGCAGGTACGGCAAAGTATCGAGCTAAAAAGCAAAGACAGTAAAGTGCTCAGTGGCCTGCTAGGTGAGCTTCAGGAAAAACTACGCGTCCAGTCTATCGCTTACAGTATTTCTACTCAGGTGCGTAAAACGACCGAAGAAACGCTGATCAGCGAAGCATTAGCCAGTTTTAAAAACCGCGCCGCACAAGTGCAAGCTAATATGGAACGCTCTGAATACCGTGTGGTTCAGTTAGATATCCAAACCGCAGGTGATTTCCCACAACCGATGTTCCGGGGTGCACGCTCTGAAGCTATGATGATGTCGGATGCAGCACCAGCAGCACCCAATCTGAATGCTGGTAAACAAAAGGTGCGGGTATCAGTTAACGCACAGATTGAACTGTCTGCCAATTAATGACTAACGCACATATGCGAGCTACAAGCCCGCAAGCATGAAAGTTTTCAACTTTCACAGCATAAGCGAAAAATAGTATTTGCGATTGGGCACGCTGTTTTGTTATCATTCGGCCCCTTTCTCACAATCCGATTAACATGAGGACACGGTATGAAGCCTGGTATTCATCCAAATTATAAAGAAGTCGTATTTCAGGATCTGGCCAGCGGCTTCACATTTCTGACCCGTTCTACTGTAAATACAAAAGAAACGATTGATTTTGAAGGACAGGAATATCCGCTGGTTAAAGTGGAAATTTCTAGTCAGTCTCACCCGTTTTACACGGGAAAGCAGTCACTAAATACAACAGCCGGTCAGATCGACAAATTCAACCGTCGTTTTTCACGCGGTTAATCGTCCCTATCGTTACTGCGATACCGGATCTAATGAAAAAAGCGCCTTCTATAAGGCGCTTTTTTCATTTTGGCGTTATGATAAACCACTCATTCCCACAACTTAATCTTTTCAGGAACAACACATGACCAGTACATTACGCGAGGACGCACTGCGATATCATGCAGAGCCTAAGCCCGGCAAAATAGCCACCGAAATTACTAAACCGACTGCAACACAAGAAGATTTGGCACTCGCTTATAGTCCGGGTGTGGCTGAACCAGTAAAAGAAATCCACCAGGACCCTGAAGCTGCCTATCTATACACTGGCAAGGGCAATCTGGTCGGCGTTATTTCTGAAGGTTCTGCCGTATTAGGTTTGGGCAATGTTGGTGGCCTGGCTGGCAAACCTGTTATGGAAGGCAAAGGCGTGTTGTTCAAGCGCTTCGCTGATGTTGATGTGTTTGATATTGAAGTCGCAACACAAGATACAGAAGAGTTTATTCAGACCGTAAAAAATATTGCACCTACTTTCGGCGGCATTAATCTGGAAGACATCTCTGCGCCACGTTGTTTTGAAATCGAAAAACGTCTACAGGCTATGTTAGATATTCCGGTATTTCATGACGACCAACACGGTACAGCCGTTATTATCTGTGCCGGATTGATGGGCGCACTGGAATTACAAAACAAGAAAATGGCCGACGTCCGCATCGTATGCATCGGTGCCGGTGCCGCAGGTATCGCATCAATGAACCTGCTGACGGCACTGGGTGCGAGCAAAGAAAACCTGTATATGATTGATCGCAAGGGTATCATTCATACCGGGCGTGACGACTTGAATGAGTACAAAGCAGCTTATGCGGTTGAAACAGAGCGTCGCTCACTGGCTGATGCTTGCGAGGGTGCCGACGTCATTATTGGTTTATCCGGCCCTGATATCGTTAGTGCTGAAATGCTGACGAGCATGGCACCTAACCCGATTGTATTTGCACTATCTAACCCTAATCCGGAAATTTCACCTGAGTTAGCACTAGCTACTCGTGATGATCTGATTATGGCAACCGGACGCAGTGATTACCCAAACCAAATTAACAATGTCTTATGCTTCCCGTTTTTGTTCCGTGGCGCATTAGATGTTCGTGCCCGGTCTATTAATACAGAAATGCTGGTTGCCACTGTGCACGCCTTAGCTGAGCTGGCAAAAGAACCTGTGCCACAATCTGTGCTGGATGCGTACAAGAAAGCCGAAATGAAGTTTGGTAAAGATTATATTATCCCGACACCCTTAGATCCGCGTTTGATGGATCGTATTCCGACAGCAGTATCACGTGCTGCTGTTGAAACTGGTGTTGCCCGTACTGCTTTGAAATAAAGCGGCACCTGTCTGTCACTATTAAGGGTGACAGACAGGACTAACAAATCCAACCCGCTATTTTCGTTTTACCTAGCAGCATGAACACTATTTACAGCCATTAAGAACTGTTGACGAAACCATGCATACACCTCACTGGAATATTCAATCCGCCCGCCAGCTCTACAGTGTTAATCACTGGGGTAATGGCTATTTTGATATTAATAAAAGTGGCAATGTCACTATGCAACTGCCGGATCAGCCCTCGCTACAAATTGATCTTTATGAGCTGGCTCAGCATTTGCATCATGAGCAAGGTATGCGCTGGCCACTGTTAGTGCGCTTTGTTGATGTGCTGCATGATCGGGTTAAGCGTCTGCAAATAGCATTTAATACTGCCATCGAAAACTGTGGCCAACACAGCCGCTATACTGCTATTTATCCGATAAAGGTCAATCAACAACGCAGTGTGGTTGAACAGCTTCTGGTCGGGGGCGGTGATCAGGTCGGTCTGGAGGCAGGCAGTAAACCGGAATTAATGGCTGTGCTAGGCACAGCGCCTTCCGGCAGCACTATTATTTGTAATGGCTACAAAGACCGCGAATACCTACGACTGGCGCTGATCGGTCGCCAAATGGGCCACCAAATTTACATTGTTATTGAAAAACCTTCCGAGCTGGATGAAGTACTTGAAGAGTCAGAAAAACTACAAATAGCGCCGTTATTAGGTGTACGGGTACGCTTATATTCACTGGGCAAGGGCAAGTGGCAGAACACCGGTGGTGAGAAATCCAAGTTTGGTTTATCTGCAGCACAGTCCTTACAAATGCTGGAAAAGCTAAAAGCAGTGGGTGCACTGGATAAGTTGCAATTACTGCATTTTCATATGGGTTCACAAATCGCCAATATTCAGGATATCCAAAAAGGCATGCGTGAAGCCAGCCGTTACTTCGCCGAGTTGCATCGCCTGGGTGCTAACCTCCAGGTTGTTGATGTAGGAGGTGGTTTGGGTGTGGATTATGAGGGTTCACGTTCACGTAATGACTGCTCCATTAATTACACGACTCAAGAGTATGCCAATATTGTGGTACGTAGCATCCTGGATGTTTGTGAACAATATGAACTGCCTTTCCCTGATTTTATTACGGAGTCCGGACGTGGCATGACCGCACACCATGCCATGTTGATCACTAATGTCATCGGCACTGATCCTGAGCAGTCACAAGAAATACCGGTTCCCTCAGAGCCGGATACGACTGACCCTGCGATACTGCACAACTTGTATCGCTTGTACAAAAATGAAACCACTTTGCCACCATCAGAAATTTATCACGATGCTAGTTACTGGCTGAGTGAAGCTCACGGTATGTATGCACATGGTGTCATTGATCTGGAACAACGGGCGCGGGCAGAGGAGCTGAATCGCAGTATCTGTTACCAGCTACTGAATCAACCAGAACTATTTGAAGCACTTGATCAGGAAATTCGCAATGGTTTGCGTGAAAAGCTGTCTGACAAATACTTCTGTAACTTCTCACTGTTCCAGTCAATGCCGGATGTGTGGGCCATTGACCAGATTGTGCCGATTATGCCTTTACACAGGCTGGATGAGTTTCCTGAACAGCGGGCAACACTGCAAGATATGACCTGTGATTCTGACGGAACGATTGCCCGTTATGTCAATGCTGGCAAGCTCGACAGTACACTACCATTGCATAGGCTGAAGCCCGGAGAGACTTACTTGTTGGGCATGTTTATGTTGGGAGCGTATCAGGAAATACTGGGTGATTTACATAACTTATTTGGTGATACTGACTCTATTAATGTTCAGTTGCTGGATGATGGCAAATACGAAATTAGTGAGCCGGAACGTGGTGATACCACCGATGAATTGCTACGCTATGTGCACTTTGAACCAAAAAATTTATTGGCGCAGTGTCGTCGAAAACTAGCTATAACAGTAACAGACAAGGATCGTCAAAAGCTGTTGCTGCGCGAAATTGAAGCTGGGTTAATCGGGTATACTTATCTGGAAGATTAGAATCCGGTAGTGATACGAATAAAAGGATAAAGGAAGATACACTGTGGAATACTTGCTACTTACTGCATTTGTTATTGGCGTGCTACTGTTTGTGGCCAGCTGGTTAAGAGTCATCTTTGCTGGTTTCGGGCACCATTTTGTTACCGGCATTGTTTCTGCTTTTCCGGTTATTAATTTATTAATACTACCCGGCATCTGGCACAAGGTGTATGGCTGGGTATTTACCGGCATTATCGGCCTTCTGGTAGCCGTTGGCAGCTGGTATGCCGGTGCTGAGGAGCATGTGTACCGGTACGCTCACGAGACAGGCATTAGTTTACCCGGGCCTGTTGCTGAAGGTGCGCTGGATGATAATACACGGGAACGTATTCCCTCCGCACAGGACACCGTCGCTGATGATGACACACCCGCTGCTCCGTTAGCACCAGGCCAGGTACTGCCCAAGAAAGCCCTGTACAAAATGACTTACCAAAAAGTTGCCAGCACAAGTCTGGGTGAATACATCGGTAGTTATGCACGCATTACCCGTACTGACCGTAAAACCTTTGAAGGCAAAGTACTGGGAATAACAGATAACGGCATCCTGGTTGAACGTCGCGCCAGTGGCGGTGTAATCGAACAACGAATCGGCTTCGATGATATTACAAACGCTGAAGTGATGCGTAAACAGTAGGAATTTTTCCGTTATGCAATGTTATGTTTACCGTAGCAAACACCGACACCAGACTTACCTGTTTTTGCCTAAACAAGGCGACTTTTCTGAAGTGCCGGAATCACTGGTAAAACTGTTTGGTGAGGCAGAATTCTCATTCCGCTTTGAGCTGAATGAAACCCGCCAGCTGGTTCTGGCAGATGCAACTGAAGTCCTGCAACACATTAATGAAAACGGCTTCTTTCTGCAAATGCCGCCCGGTGATAAAACAAAGTATCAAGGCAATCCTACATGACCATTAAACAATTTGCGGAACACACGCCGGATATTCATGCCAGTGCTTATGTAGACGACATGGCTTATGTCAGTGGCCAGACAAGCTTAGCCGAGGGTAGCTCTGTATGGCCGATGGCTGTGCTGCGGGGCGATGTGAATGCTATTACAATAGGTGAGCGCACTAATGTACAAGACGGGGCTGTATTGCACGTTACACATGATGGGCCATTTACCCGCCCCGGCGGTTTACCGCTGATCGTTGGTGACGATGTGACTATCGGACATAAAGCCGTTCTGCATGCCTGCACGATTGGAAACCGCTGTCTGATCGGTATGAATGCCACCGTTCTTGATGGTGTCATAATTGAAGATAACACTATTATCGGCGCAGGTAGCCTTGTTCCTCCGGGGAAGCACCTTGAGAGTGGCTTTCTATGGACAGGGAGTCCGGTTAAGCAAGCACGCCCTTTGACAGATAAAGAGCTGGCCTACTTTACTTATTCAGCCGAGCATTATGTAAAGCTAGCGCAGCGTACCAAGGATTCAGTAGCTGTTGGATAAGATGCCGGATTGACTAATAAAGTCGTGTCACTCCATGACCAACACGACTTTATTGGTCGTCTCTTTCTGCACCCAGAAACGGCGTTTGCTGGTTTGATCCTGATGACGGGCGACGGCTTCGTACTGTCCGGGTGGTACATTGATACTCTTGAAATGAAGATAATACTCACCAATCTTATGACGACTGTTTTTCTCTAAACGAAACACTTCCCATTCCATCGCCTTTAATAACGGTTGATTATTACGAATAGCCATCAGGTTTACTTTACCTAGTGGCACGGTTAGGTGTTTCGCAACATACTGTCCTGATAGCACATCGACCACTTGCTGCTGAGCCAAAGCAGGCAATACAGCTTTTATCTGATACCTACCTACTGGCAGGACTTCATTAACTGACTGTTTATTCTTAACCCGATACACCGTATTGCCCGGCCCTTTAATCTCCCAGTCAACCGGATGATCAGCACTGACTTGTAGGCGACCGATATTCATCTGAAAGTAGGGCTGAATTTTTTGTCCTGCCTGAAGCATCACTTGTTTTTCTGCCTGATACCTCCCGATTTGCAGACGCACTTTGTATAAACCATCGGGTAAGCTAACTGAATGATAACGTCCTTTCAGCTCAAGAACTGTTTTGTCACTCCGTTGTATTTGCCATTTGATATCTGAATCAGTGATTAATAATTTTTTTGGTAAATTGATACCTAGCTGCAGGCTTTTTCCATTTGCAGAGGTAGATTTGCTGAGCACCTTCTTACTCAGGACACTCAGTTCAGCAGGTATGGTCAATGAAGTATCGACAGATCGCTGCTCACCAGCACTCACTGACAAGATATAAGAACACAATAATATGCAAAGTGTGGTCGCTATTAGTTGCACAGAGTAACTGTGCATTTTTTTTATTTTTATTAATTGGGTCATTTCTGTCTTCAGAATTTTTGGGGGTTGAATCCCAAGTAAACCCTAAAATCAGTGCAGATTTGAACCAGAAGCCGATAGATCCAGCCCTTTTTACGCTGGGCGGAACGAATACTGTTTACATTCAGATA
>CALHAO010000509.1 GCA_937931765.1 uncultured Thiotrichaceae bacterium | reverse complement strand
TGTTATCCATCTGAAACTTCTCCTCTATTCAGATAATTAATTTTCCAGAACCATAACATCATTTTACGATCAGTAAATCAAGCTTGATTGTGTATACAATCGCTGTGTTTTTAACCATAGTTGGATTTATGTGTGCATATGGGCTATGTAAGTCAGCACCAAAATTTGAAGTACGAAAATAATTAGTAGGCATAAATGATGAACAAAAAGTACCAGCAGCAGCTTGATCAGGACGTTCTGGCCTTTGTGGCAAAGGTCGAATTCTTCTTTCCGGCGGATACAGCCAACTTCACAATTGATAAGCAGCGCGAGATTTACCTGGGTTTGTGTCAGCACTTTCATGCAGGCCACCCCGAAGGTGTCAGCACCACTGATTCAATCATAGAAACAGCGCAACAGTCGATTCCGATCCGGCAATACCAAAGTTCCAAACAACCGGCTAGGGCACAGATCATTTATTACCATGGCGGCGGTTTTGTGATTGGTAATCTGGATAGCCATGACGATGTTTGTGCTGAGTTTTGTGACCAGACTGGTTTTAATGTGACTTCGGTGGATTATCGCTTGGCTCCTGAAAATACCCATCCCGCCGCGTTTAATGATGCCTTAGCCGCTTATGAGCACATCGCCGCAACTACTGATTTACCGATCATTCTATCGGGCGATAGCGCGGGAGCTACCTTAGCTGCCGCCGTTGCTCATGCCACACGTCAACATGTTGTAAAACCTGCCGGACAGGTATTAATTTATCCGGCGTTGGGGGGCGATATAACGCAAGGGTCTTATCTGGAACATGCTGATGCGCCGATGCTCACCACCGAAGATATGGTGTTTTACTATGAAGCGATTTCGGGTGACAGTCGAATTAGTCATGACCCGACGTTTTTACCGCTAATGGATACTGATTACAGTGGCTTGCCGCCTACTTATATTTTCACTGCGCAATGTGATCCGCTGCGCGATGACGGGCGTGATTATCAGCAGAAGATACTGGCTGCTGGTGGCTGGGTTGAGTGGGTGGATGAGATTGGTTTGGTGCATGGCTATTTGCGGGCGCGGCACAGTGTTGAGCTGGCGCGGGATAGTTTTGGCCGGATTGTGGCGGCGCTATCTGCGTTGGTTTAGACAATACTGCACGATAAAAAGCACGTTGTGCTGGACTCTCCCACAATTCGATACCCGTCCTGGTTTGGAAAAAAATGACTCAAGCACAACAACGTAACTTTATCCTTGGCGGAGCAATCGGTGCATTAGTAGCGTTCATATCGCTAATTGTCATGGCCTTTCTTCCAAGGCCATTTTCACCAATGGATCACGCATCTATATTGAGTGGCCTAAACACACTGTCTACTGAGCAGCTTTCAGCATACAAAACTTACGTAATCAGAAATCTCACCTGGGATAGTTTTTACCTGATAGGTCATGTCTTAATGTGGTTTGGTTATTCTGCGGTTATATCCCGTAGTAGCAAAGGGCTGGCCATGTTTGTTGCCATTCTTGGGTTCTCTTGCGCTTGGCTTGATTTTATTGAAAATGAAATGCGTTGGGCAGCTTTACAGTTTCTCATTAACAATGACTATACATCGATTTCAAATCTTGCGGATTGGCATGTTATTTTCGGGTTAAGCTTCTGGATAATATTCATCTGCGGGCTTATTTGTGGCATGGCTGTAGCGGGTAAAGAGAACATTAAAAAGATAGTTTGTGTTATGGCTGTATTGGGTGGGCTTATAGCACCACTCAGTTACCTGTACGGCCATTTGGCAGCTTTTCTCTGGCTTATAGTTTGGCATGGAGTAAGCGCACTATTTCTTTGGACTTCCAGAGAAGTTCAAAATGTCTAAAAAAGTGTCTGCTGAAGTGCATTTCTACATTTTCACGAGGACTCACAATGTTCCGAATAGCTGACCTTGAATTTACGATCATCAAGGCAAAACTAGAAGTGTATGTTGGCACTTCCGACCTGAATTGGGGTATCTTGATCGAGGCGAAGTCGAATGATGTTTCTCGTCCCGACTTGTGGTGCCCAAAGCTTTCATCGGATGCTCTCTTTACGACTCGCGCTGGCGAAGTAAGCGATTGGCAGGCTGTGTTGCCTCGCGCAATAACATGGACTGAGCCACATGAAAACATCGTGACTCCCTCTGCGACCCTCTACGTTTGGGAGCACTGCCCTATATACGCCTGTACAGCACGCCTGACGTTCGAAGCGGGCAAAGTCTGCCTCCACCTTTCGGCTAGCTGCGACGTCTTCTATGATACAGCCTCCTACTACGACGACCTTCCCCTTGAAGTCATTACGGCGCTTGACTTCGTGGTTCTCTGTGGGCGGGATAGCGAAGCTGAGGCGCGTGAGAGAATCGCTCCATTCCTTGATCATAGCGCTCTCCACTTTTCTCAAGACAGCGAGGGAGTGTCGATACTCACTTCACCAGACGTTTAAATCAGAATTTTTAGTGCAATGATCTCTTTATCCTGAATGGCGACAGGCATCGGAGCAGTTGCAATCGGTAGCACAGACCGTGACTGTAAAGACGATTGTATTGGATAAGCAGTTCTAACTATGCTGCAATATGCCTTACAATAGCGTTTGGAATAGGCATTTGAATTTCCCACCGACCATAGAGAACAGCCCGCATGCAAAAGTTATCAAGGGTTTTAACGCCTACATCCTTTAGCACAGCACAGTTGTGCGACTGAGAACTTTTACCATGCTACTTAGAATCTGTTTTCCTTTAACACTCAACATAAAGCATCAATAATGAACGAGAATATTTCCAATTTTATTAAAGGGTTAGCCATGGGCGCGGCTAACGTAATCCCCGGTGTATCAGGCGGTACAGTTGCGCTGGTGACAGGCATTTATGAGCGCCTGATCAACGCTCTCAAGTCTTGTGATTTCACTGCTTTAAAGCTGCTATTCGCCCGGGATTTCAAAGGCGCATGGCAGCATGTCGATGGCGGTTTTCTGGCGGCGATCCTCGGTGGTGTGGCTGTGAGCATCATTAGTTTAGCTAAGGTGCTCGAACACTTACTGGGTAATTTCGAAGTGCTGACTATGGCGTTTTTCTTCGGATTGATTGCCGTGTCTGTTATTAGTGTTGGCCGCACCGTAAAGCAGTGGGGAGCAAGCGCGTTGCTAGCGCTGGTGGGTGGAACGGCTCTGGCGGTGAGTGTCGCTATGCTCGCACCTGCGGGTGAAAATGCTAACGCGGGTTATCTGTTTATATGCGGTGTTGTGGCTATCTGCTCGATGATACTACCCGGTTTATCTGGCTCATTCGTCCTTATCATTATGGGTAATTACGCGCTGGTACTCGGTGCGATTGGTCGCTTTGATATGGCTATCCTGTTACCGATGGCATTAGGTTGTGGCTTAGGTTTGCTGGCCTTTGCACATTTGTTAGGTTGGATATATGCGAAATACCATGATCAAACGGTGGCCTTGATGACCGGTTTTATTCTGGGGTCGTTAGCGATTGTCTGGCCTTGGAAGAATACTTTAACTGAGGTTGTTACGCGTGAAGGCAAGGACGATAAAGTCATTATTACCGGTTATGAATGGTTTAGTCCTGCGTTGAGTGATGGTTCGACGCTGATGGCGCTGGGGTTGATGATTGTGGGTGGGTTGGTGATTTGGGGGATGGAGAAGGTTTCGGAGTAGTTGGGTACAAATATTAGTGTTGGCCTGTGCGGCGCAGATTCTCTATGGTTTTGCCTTTGGGTAATTTGATGCGTTCAAACTGCTGCATGGCTTCAATTGCTTTGAGGTGGTTGGTGGTTTTTTGTTCGCGTGCTTTCCAGGGGGAGAGGTGGGCTACGATTTTTCCGTGGTGGCTGATTAGGATTTCTTCGCCGTTTTCGACTTTGTCCAATGCTTCTGAAAATTGGGACTTGATTTCGTGGGCTTGCATGGAGGTCATGGCTTGATCCGGTTGGTTGGTTGAGTCATTTTAATCTAAATTGATATGGTTAAAAAGCTGAAATAATTGCTTGGTTGATTTATCATCGGGGCTTTATAGCAAGCGACGAATGGTACTGGGTAATTTTTTATTCTTCTAAAATCAAAGTGTTTCTGGCTCTTTTGTTGTGTTGTTAGCCCAATAATGAAACTGGCTGTAGAGTTCAATGAACGAAGCAGGCCGTAGAGTATACTGTTAGGGTCTCAATCAGCATCAAGAATTATCCAAGTAATCAATAGGGAAATAAATTGAGTTTTAATAAGAAAAGAGCAGTACAGATAGCAGAAGAGCTTTCTAAGAATGATGATGAAAAATCTCTGATTCCATCTTTTATTGAGGTATGCCTGTTTCTATCAGAGTTCCCAAGTGAACTATCTTGGAGAACCAGCAAAGCAAATCCAGTTAAGCCAAGCGTGGATACTGAGGATGGCGTGAGAATATTAGCTAGCAGGTACTTTGACTCATACAGGCGATCTGATTTTCCCGTACAACCAAGTACGATTCCCGATGAAATGGTTTCAGTCATAATGGAGAACGCTTACGGCTACAGCAAGGAAGAGTGCCAAAGAATAAAGCTTGAACACCAACATGCGATGTGTGCTGAAAACTGTGTAGGTAATTTGTTAGAGCGTTATTTAGATTCGAAATTACGAGACAGTCACTGGAGTTGGTGTTGTGGTGAATTTGTAAAAGCAGTCGACTTTATTGGCAGAAATGAGAAGAATGAATGGATTGCCCTACAAATCAAAAATAGGGATAACTCCGAAAATTCATCAAGTAGTGCCATCAGAGATGGCACAAGAATACAAAAATGGTTTCGGTCTTTTTCAAAAGATACGACCAAAGGAAGGTCGAGCTTTACAAACTGGGATAACTTGCCATCATTAATGCAAGGCTATGACTTAAATGAGAATGGTTTCAAGTTATTTGTAGCCAATTATATTTCTTCAGAAAAAGATAAAATTAATAATAAGAACTAGGGTTAACCAAATTCCAGCTCTTGTTGTTCAGATTTTTCTTGAAATGTTTCTAACTGTTTATTGAAATTTTTTCTCCATTCTATATCACTGGTATTTTTATACCTTGAATACTTGAAGTCTTCAGTACGTATTATTTCAATTTGATTGATCAAATTGAAAATTAGTGTCCCCACAGCAAGCCCCATTCCCAAAGGAACTGCATTTCCAACTTGTTTGTATTGCTGGATGATTGGGCCAGCTAATTCCCAATCATCCGGAAATTCTTGTATCCTTTTGTATTCCTCAACAGATATAGGTCTATCTTCAGTTGGGTGCGCCAAGTCTGTTGCAGGCATTGCTGGATGGGTAACTAGCGTCGGAGATGGTTTATCCCAAGCTAGCCTTCTCAAAAATCCAGTTTTTCCGCCTCCTGAATAAAAAGATTTACCCATAGCCTCCTTCTGTAATTCAATCGGTAAATTTTTCCAGTTTTGACCTGGCTTGAGTAATCGATAGTATTTCAATCTCTTTTCTGGAAAGTTTAGATGGCTATGCGTTTTAATATTTTTGATGCAAGACTTGAGAGTATTCCATTTCGGCAACCCAAAAGAGCCATCCTCGGAATGAGTTGGTGTTAAAAAAGGAGGTTTGGAACCATTTTTAGAACAAATAATAATCACACGTTCTCTAATTTGTGGGGTTCCAAAATTAGCGGAGTTGTATAAATTAAAAGAAAATCCATAGCCAGAATTTTCTAACCTATTGATTATAAAATTAAGTGCTCCACCTTTAAGCTCGTCCTCTTTAAAATCAGGAAAACCACTTCCTCTTTGGTCGTGCGGTCTATGATCCATTGGGCTAGATAAAAGACCTCTGACATTTTCAATAACAAAATATTTTGGCTGTAACTCAAGGCATAGTTCGAGGTATTTTAAAAATACATTGCCTCTATCATCATTAAAACCTTTTCTTTTTCCTGCTGTGCTAAATGCTTGGCATGGAGGCCCGCCCAGTATCAAATCAATATCATCGTCATCAGATAATCCAGCTGCTTCTCTGACTTCAGAAGCAGAATATTCATTAATGTCAGTCAACAGCGCTGAATTTGGTTTATTCAAAGCAATGGTTTGCCTACAAAACTTATCTACTTCACAGGCAAGTCGAACATCAAAACCAGCTTTTTCTATTCCTAAATCTAGCCCCATAGCACCTGAAAAAAAGCTCAATGCAATAGGCTTTTTATTATCAACTTTATAAACAGGGTGATCTTCGGCCACTTTGTGGGCAGTTTTAAGTGCATAGCTTTTTAAACTAGCCTCGTCAATTAACCATGAGGTACCTACTTTCCTTGCTTTTACCTCATCCGTTCGACAAAGCGTGCGGACTCGCTGATCACTAATATTTAGTTGTTTTGCTGCATCTTTAATGGTAATTTCGGTACTCATTGTGAGTTTCCTTTGCGAAACCTGTAGTGCGTACCAATATAGCTGGATGTACATACATGTCAAGCCCTAACAAGCAGCAGTAACGGACTAGCAAATCTGTCACTCAAATTGCTTCACAATTACGTACCAGCTTTGCCAGCCGCTGTGCAAGGCGTTAGATAGGCGATACCCTCAGCTCGGGAGTCGTCCCCAAGTCACCCAAGCCCAGCTCCCCAGCTGCATTATTGTTCCAAAAAATTTCAGCCACCAGCCTGACCCAGCGCCAACACCCCATACACAAGCCGCCTAAGCATCACAAAACCCTCAACCCCAACTTCACAGAGCTTCAACCGCACGGTATTGACATCAAAGGTATACAGTTACTGATTGAGAAAAGAAGTTTGTAGCCGAAACGCTGTCCGGGCTTGTTTCAGTGATTCCATCGACCATTTATTGCT
This sequence comes from uncultured Thiotrichaceae bacterium, assembly GCA_937931765.1. Classification (GTDB taxonomy): domain Bacteria; phylum Pseudomonadota; class Gammaproteobacteria; order Thiotrichales; family Thiotrichaceae; genus Thiolinea. Next base: position 934 of record CALHAO010000509.1, on the reverse strand, counting down.
TAAATATAATCACTATTGATAAAATGCAATTTATAAGCTAAATTTAAATAGTAATTTCATTTAAGGTGATTTCTCATGAAAGTGAACGAGCAGGAAAAGCAGCAAACCCGCGTCAAATTGCTGGAAGCCGCAGTGGATGTCATCACTGAAAAAGGCTTCAAGTCCGCGTCCATGCGCGAGATTGCGCGTCGCGCCGGAGTGGGCGATGCGACAATCTACAATTACTTCCCGACTAAAGAGAAATTGCTATACGGCTATGGTGAGTTAGTTCAGCAGCGGGTGATGGCTGAGTTAAAGGCGATTGAAAATTTCCACGAATACACGCTTCAGGAGCAATTACACCAGTTAGTCGAGGCAGAATTGCAGGCCTGGTTGCCAGCGCGTGAATACCTGCAACAGGTGTTTGAGATGACCTTTGCCACACCAGTAGCCGGTTATGAGCACCTGGCTGAGACACGGCGTTTATTCACGGCGATGGTGGTGGATATGCTGGATGCGGCGATTGAGGCGGGCGAAATTCCTGAGCAACCCTATCAGGATTTATTGCCGCGCTTGTTCTGGGATTTTGTCAGCGCCATTCTGGGTTACTGGTTGCGGGACACCTCAGAAGGCTTCGCCAACACCACGCAGGTAGTCGACCGCAGCATGGACATCGTGGTGCAGCTCTTAAAGGGCGGAGTCGTCGGTAAAACGCTGGACTTGTGTTCCTTCCTGTTCCGCACGCATTTATTACAACATATGGGCAGTCTGACTGATATTACTGAAGAACCTGATTTGGCGAAGGCTAAACGCAGGTTTATGGCAGGTGAATCATGAGAGCACCGGTGCCGGAAACGCGTTTAGCGCGGGCAGGTATCGCCGGAGCGACTGTGCTGAAAATGGGTATGGGTGAGTTGCGTCATAAAGCCAAACGCCCGTTTATGTCTGAACAGGC
>CALHAO010000508.1 GCA_937931765.1 uncultured Thiotrichaceae bacterium | reverse complement strand
CTTTCGGCCTGTGCCGACACTGGCAATACGCAATTGTCAGAAGGTGGTATCAGTGGCACGGGTATTTCGATGGGCACGATTACCGGTTTTGGTAGTATTTGGGTGAATGGGGTGCGTTACGATGTCAGCGCCGCCAGCTTTGTCCGTGATGGCAGCGTTGCCAGTGGTCAGAATGATTATCGTATTGGTGAGGTCGTTACCATTAAGGGCACGGTGAATGCTGATGGCGTATCAGGTAAAGCCAGCAGTGTTGAATTCGACGATATTCTGGAAGGTACGGTCAGTAAAGCGAGCACAGATGGCATTACCATTGAAGTGCTGGGGCAAGCAGTAACAAAAGATGCGCTGACAGCATTACATGGTTTTGCAGCACTGACTGACTTACAGGTAGGTAATGTTGTTGAGGTATCCGGTTACACCCTGCCGGGAGGGATCAGGGCAACCAGCATCGCGCTGAAACAAAATGCCTTCACTGCCAATGAATCGATGCTGGAAATTAAAGGCACGATTAGTGCTGTCGATGCTAATGCACAGACATTTAACCTCGGGCAGTGGCTGGTGGATTATGCCAATGCCCGGCTGGATTTATCGACTGATGCGCCACAAGCCGGGCAATACGTTGAAGTAAAAAGCGCTCAGGCATTACAGGGCAATCGCCTGATTGCCTCAGAGGTTGAAGCCGAAGATGAGCGCCCAACGTTTGCTACTGATCTGGAGCTTGAGTTGGAAGGTGTGGTGACTGCGTTCACCAGTAGCGTGCAATTCAGTGTAAATGGGCAACCAGTGATTACCGATGCCAACACCCGTTTTGAGCACGGCATTGCGGCAGATATTCAACTGAACACCTTACTGGAAGTAGAAGGCAGTATTAATGCTCAGGGTGTCCTGGTAGCAGAAGAGGTGTCTCTGAAGCAGCGCGGTGAGTCCGATGCTCAAGAGCTGGAAGGCTTCATCACTGCACTAAACCCGGCTACTCAGGAAATTATTATACAAAACGTGACTGTGCTGGTGGATGGCAGTACCCGCCTGTTAGATGAAAAGAATGATCGCTATATTTCTATCAGTTTTGCTGACCTGAAGGTAAACGATTTTATTGAAGTAAATGGCAGCCGCTTAAATGATGGGCGGCTTTTAGCCTTGAAAATTGAACGTGAAGAACCCCACAAGGATGATGACTAATGACTAGTTCTACTCATGAATCGGCCCCCGTACCGCTAAAGGGAGTGGCCATCAATATCCGTTTTAATGAGCTGTTTTTTATCGGCTTATTAACGCTGATCGCGGTGATGAATATTAGCGATTTTGTGGTTGATTACCGGGAAGGCTCAGATACTTTGCACTTGCTTCAGGAAGCTTTTTTAGTGGTCGCCTCAATCGGTGGTATTGGTTACTTATTGTGGGAAGTCGTCCGGCGACGGGAGGAAGTGGTAGCAATAAAGCAGCAACTACTAAAAGCTAATCACCGCTTGTCAGAGTCGAATGAAAAGCTTCAGGGCATCAATCAACAATATCGTAAAGTCATCGACCAACAGCTAACTGACTGGTCATTCACACCCAGTGAAAAAGATGTCGCGATCTTATTACTGAAAGGCCTAAGTTTTGAAGAAATAGCAGGAGTCCGCGACACCAAAGAAAAAACCGTGCGCCAACAAGCCTCCGCTATTTATCGCAAATCTAATGTGAATGGCCGCTATGAATTTGCAGCTTGGTTTTTTGAGGACTTTTTATAGTCCTCGTCTAACTGTTTCAGCGTTTACTTTCCGATCACTTTGCTATTCACTTTGGGCTTCTTTAGGTGCCTCGCCGTGTTCTTCTTCGTAATGTTCCTTATACCATTCCGGTAAGTTCATATCCGTGTCGAACAGGTATTCAGCGACAGCTTGTAAATCATCATCACTCAGTTGTGGCATAGCAGGCATCAAGCCAAATTTTCTGATTGCACCACGCATTAATGCATCCTTTTCATCAGGTGCCTTCACCCAGCTTGTAATGCGCTGGATAAAATCATCACGTTCAGGGTATACATCAATCACATGACCTTTAACTGCGAAAATCGGAGGTGCTATAGTCGGCCTTCCTTCTGCAACGTGACAAACCATACAGGCTGACTGATAGACCTTTGCACCAGGGTGCATGACCTCTTCGGACGCTGAAAGTTGGGTGCTGGCAAGTAGAATGGGTAGGCTTAAGATCGTTGAGAGAACAGTGGTTTTTATTGGTGACTTCATTTTTGCCTCTATATTAATATTAGGTATACAGAACATTAGTATATAATTGAAATCTAATATTCTATATACCTAAAGAGAGATAACTTTATAGCCAGCGTTTGCCGGTGATCATGGTGTAGATGAGGTAACTACAGGTCTTGTGGACACCTTCATGTTAAAGCTTTGACCTGCCGGGGCCTTTCAATAGGAACAAAGCAATCCAACGCCCAAATCTAAGCACTGGATAAAGGCATTTCGCTGAAATGCGCTCGCCAAAAAACCAATGATTCAACTTGAGTATCGGGTCTGCCTGTTGTGTTGTCAGCGCCAATATATGCATAGCTTCAGCCCCATGATGGATCTGCCCGTTTAAGCGAAATACAAAGCCCTGCTCCAGATCTAGCCCAAGATCACGGAATTCCTGTGCACTAGTCTGATCTTCCCTGAGAGAAATGATGTCAAACTGCCCTAATCGATCCCGTGCTTTTATCAGTTCAGAATAGCGGGAACAAAACGGGCATTCACCATCATAAAAAAGCGCGTTGGGTTTCATAACGACCATTGTCCACGGCCTTCACTCAGTTCACCACACACCTCACCTTGCCAGACGAAAGTAGTAGCGTCAGACCAAGTGATTTCCACGTCAATCTTCGGTACATACTTAGCTTCTATGGGATAGCGTTTAAATGATTTGATAGTCACCAGTAGATACGTTTTCTTACCAATCGCATTCGGATTATCCTGATAAAACCCGGCAATATTCTCTGCTGACAGAGGTCGACAGGGCATCACAAAATTCCAGTTGGCCACCGCAAAGTTAGGCTTATTCCGCCACTGTTGCTGGTCATCAAAGCCCTCGACGTGGGCATTTAAACGAAAACGGGGTGTCGGGTGGGTATACATGCCGTAGCCGCCCAGCTTCCACTGATTAAGATGGTTGTTTTTAACCAGATACATATGCGTGGCGATCCACAAAACATGGAGTACCAGCAACCCACCCAGTACAAAGCGTGTGCGATTAAATACCCAGGACATGTTCTACAATCCTCGTCAGGCTGAAGAAATCCACCAGTAGCATGATCGAGCAGACGATAGCCAGCCAGCGCGGCATACCCACACCAAAGGCGATACATAAAAAGGCGATATTCAGCACCTGAAAATTAAGCTCGTCAGCGTAAAGCCCCGCACCGATTAAGAAAGCGATTTCAACAAAAAGAATAATGGGTGATTTCAGGCCGGACAGCAGTAACAGCCCGACAAT
>CALHAO010000507.1 GCA_937931765.1 uncultured Thiotrichaceae bacterium | reverse complement strand
CCCAGTTCTACCAATATGGCTATGCCATCAAACCTGACTTTATTGCTCGCCCCCCGTATCGGGCGCACGCCCCGGTTGCGCATGCCGGTTGTTCTGAGTAATTCATTTTGTATCGTTTTGGCAAATCCACGTGCACCTTTGCCTTTAAAATAGATTTCGAGACCATTGGCAGCAGGATTGGGGTGGGCATTAGTGTGCAGTGAAATAAAAGCCTTGCAGCCTTCATTTTCGGCCCGGCGAGTGCGTTCAACTAAGGGAGTATCCGCCTCATTATCTATTCGGGTCATAAAGACCTCATGACCCATTGCTTCGAGTTGTTGTCGCAATGTGAGGCCATAGCTCAAGACAATATCGGCTTCTTTATAAGCAATACCGTCGGCTCGGCACACTGCGCCGGGATCAAAAACGCCCTGTCTACGGTTGCCCATACCGTGACCGGGATCAATGGCTATTTTCATAATATCCCCCTGAAAATTCAATACTTCGAATTCAGTATAGGTTATATGCACCTAAGTTTGAACTGATATACTCAACGCAGAAATTTGATCATCGGCCATGATAAATTCAGAGCTACCTTCTATGGCAGAGGTAATACCAATATTAATTTTTCGTAACCTAAAAAAGCCGTTGTTAATCTACCGTGCCTATTGTTCTGTGCTATATTTTTTCACTGTATTTGTGGCAGCATGGGTAAGTGTATCAATTGGACTTTGCCGATGTCGTTTGGCTTAACTAAATTATTAAACAGAGATCGGAACTAAACTGATGAAAATAACCGTTAAATCGTTTAAACGCGTGGCCTTAGGTGTTGCGTTTGCGCTGATGAGCAGCACACAAGTGGCTATGGCTGAAGACGCTGCGCTTTTTCAATTAGATGAAAAAGGCTACGCGTCAACAGATCTGCCACTTTCTGTACAACAAGCTTTGTACGATGCTCAGCTGAAGTTTTACAAGGCCAAGCAAGCATTGGTTGATGAAGCATTAGTAACTTTAGCTGTGGAAAAGCAGGCCAAAGAAGCCGGTAAGTCTGTTGATGAAGTTGCTCTGAGCTTGTTTAAAGCTGAGGAGGCGACAGAAGAAGAAATCAATAAATTTTACGAAGAGAACAAGGCCCGGATTAACCAGCCGCTGGATAAAATCAAAGGCCAGGTTAAGCAACTGCTGGAGCAAAATGGTCAGGTTGCAAAACAGGCTGAGTTTCTGGAAAAGCTGAAGGCTGACAGTGTCTTTCAGCTAGGCTTTGATATGCCGGTAGCGCCGTTCGCTGAGATTGATATTAGTGGTTACCCATTCAAGGGTGCGGCAGATGGTAAAGCTGTATTAATTGAGTTTGCAGATTATCAGTGCCCGCACTGCAAACGTGCTGCTGATGTGCTAACAAAGGTATCCGAGCAGTTTAAAGATGACCTGAAAATCGTCTTTCTGGATTTCCCGGTCAATCGTTCCGGTATTTCACGCAAAATTGCTGAAGGTGCTGCTTGTGCTTATAAACAAGACAAGTACTGGGAATATCATGACCTGGCGTTCTCAGATCAGCGTGCATTGAATGATAAGGCAATGGTTGGACTGGCTGAGAAATTGAAGCTGGATATGGACGTATTTAATAAATGTATCGAGTCAGATTATCCGGAAGAGCAGGTGAAGCGTGGTCAGGCTGAAGGTACACGTTTAGGTGTCAATAGTACGCCGACCCTGTTCCTGAACGGTCGTCGTCTGCACCTGCATGATCTGGAAAAAGATCTGCCGGTTGAAATTACCAAAGCGTTAGAAAAAGCCAAGTAAGTTTTTAGCTAAACAAGCTTGTATGTTTGCCGGAGGAAGCGTCTCTTCTCCGGCAATATCCTGAAGTCTCCTAAGCCCCTCCCGAATAAGCCTTTCAGGCCAGATACCGGCCATCATCTCCCCCCATCTTTAACTTCATTCATGATTGCGCAAATTCGCTGATTATCTGGTATAATCCGCCCCATTCTTTACCTGCAGAAAAGCGAAAAAATATGGTCGACTTTGCCAAAGAAGTTCTCTCAGTAAATCTTGAAGACGAAATGCGTCAGTCCTACCTGGACTATGCGATGAGTGTAATCGTCGGGCGTGCCCTGCCGGATGTGCGTGATGGTCTGAAACCTGTACATCGGCGTGCGCTTTATGCGATGGGCGAGTTGAACAACGATTGGAACAAACCCTACAAAAAATCGGCGCGTATTGTCGGTGACGTCATCGGTAAATACCACCCGCACGGTGATACAGCGGTTTATGACACCATTGTACGTATGGCACAGCCGTTTTCACTACGCTACATGCTGGTAGATGGCCAGGGTAACTTTGGTTCTGTCGATGGCGATAGAGCGGCAGCGATGCGTTACACCGAAATCCGTATGTCGAAGATTGCCTATGAGTTAATGGCTGATCTGGATAAAGAAACGGTTGATTTCGTTGATAACTATGATGGTTCCGAATCTGAGCCGACGGTGTTTCCTACTCGCGTTCCGAACCTGTTGGTTAATGGCTCCTCCGGTATTGCAGTAGGTATGGCGACCAATATCCCGCCACATAATATGGGTGAGGTGGTAGATGCTTGTTTGGCGATGATTGAGAAGCCGGACATTGAGATTGAAGAGTTGATGGAGATTCTGCCGGGGCCGGACTTCCCAACTGCAGGCATCATCAATGGCGCACGGGGTATCCGTGAAGCCTATACCACTGGTAAAGGGCGTATTTACGTTCGCGCCCGCGCTAATATCGAAGTGAAAGAAAAAACCGGTAAAGAAACCATCGTTGTGACTGAGTTGCCGTATCAGGTAAACAAAGCACGTCTGTTGGAAAAAATTGCTGATTTGGTGAAAGATAAAAAGCTCGAAGGTATCTCCGAGCTGCGCGATGAGTCGGATAAAGACGGCATGCGTATGGTCATTGAGGTGAAGCGCGGTGAGTCCGGCGAAGTTATCCTCAATAACCTGTACAAACAAACCCAAATGCAAAGTGTGTTTGGTATCAATATGGTGGCTCTACTGGATGGTCAGCCGCGTTTGCTGAACCTGCATCAGGTATTGAATGCTTTCCTGCGTCACCGTCGTGAAGTGGTCACGCGACGCACTATCTACAATTTGCGCAAGGCACGTGAGCGGGCGCATATCTTAGAAGGTCTGGCCGTTGCGCTGTCCAATATCGATGAGATTATCCGGCTGATCAAAAGTGCTGCCAGTCCTGCGGAAGCTAAAGAGTACCTGATAGCGAATGGCTGGAGTCCGGGCATTGTTAGCGAAATGCTATTACGCGCTGGAGCTGATGCTTGTCGTCCGGATGGTTTGGGCGAAGCATTTGGTTTGCGTGATGGCAAGTATTGGTTGTCGGAAGCACAGGCTCAGGCGATTCTTGAGTTACGCCTGCACCGCCTGACCGGTCTTGAAAAAGATAAAATTCTGGCTGAGTACCGTGAGTTATTAGAGCGTATCGAAGATTTGCTGGATATTTTGGCTAATCCTGATCGCCTGATGCAGGTTATTCGTGATGAATTAATCGAAACGCGTGATGCTTTTGATGATGATCGCCGCACTGAGATTGATCAGATTGGTGAAGACCTGAACCTGGAAGATCTGATTGCCGATGAAGAGGTCGTGGTTACATTATCTCATGCTGGTTATGCCAAGGCACAACAGTTAGATACTTATCGTGCCCAGCGTCGTGGTGGGCGCGGTAAAGCGGCCACAACCATGAAGGAAGAGGATTTCATTGAAAAACTCTTTGTTGCCAGTACGCATGACACCATCTTGTGCTTCTCCAGTCGTGGTCGAATGTATTGGTTGAAGGTGTATCAGTTGCCGATGGCCAGCCGTAATTCACGCGGGCGGCCAATGGTAAATTTGTTGCCTCTGGAAGAGGGTGAACGCATTAACGCTATCCTGCCGATTCGTGAGTATTCCGAAGGCTGGTATGTGTTTATGGCGACTTCTAACGGTACGGTCAAGAAAACACCACTGCGCGATTTCTCCCGTCCGCGTTCAGCGGGCATAATTGCCATCGATTTGCGTGATGATAATTTTCTGATTGATGTGGCCATCACTACCGGCGACAGCGAAGTTATGTTGTTTGCTTCATCCGGTAAAGCGATTCGTTTCGACGAGAAAAATGTGCGGCCTATGGGGCGTACTGCTGCCGGTGTGCGTGGTATTAAGATGGATGGCGATCATTCGGTGAATGCACTGATTATCCTCAATGAAGAAGGTCATATTCTAACTGCGACCGAAAATGGTTACGGTAAACGTACCAATATGGAAGAGTTTTCCCAGCAAGGTCGTGGTGGCATGGGTGTGATTGCGATTCAGACTTCTGAGCGTAATGGTGCGGCTGTCGGTGCTGTACAGGTTAATGACGATGATGAAATGATGCTGATTACGGATGGTGGCACTTTGGTGCGCACACCAGTGAATCAGATTTCAGTCGTTGGTCGTAATACGCAGGGTGTGACGTTGATTCGTCTGACTTCCGGTGAGCATCTGGTGCAGATTGCGCCGATTCCGAATACTGGTGAAGACGAGGATGAGGAAGGTTCTGACGAGTTAGATGGTGATGAAGTCGCTGCGGATGCGAATACAGATACGACTGAAGTTTCAGCTGAGGCTTCCGGTTCAGAAAGTTCTGATGCTGGCAATGACGCATCCACTGATGATGACGAAGCACCGGAAAACTAATCGTGGGCAGGACTGGTCTGTCTGTGCAGATCAGTTCAGCTTTAAACAGTTAGCAGCGGCAACGTAAATTAATGATGGGGTGAGAGGAAATTTAATGAGCAAAGATTTACTGGCATTGCGCGAGCGTATTGATGCGCTGGATACCCAAATTCTTGGATTGCTGAATGAGCGGGCGCAATGTGCTGAAGATGTTGCTCATGTTAAGTTGGCTGAAGATCCAAATGCTAAATTTTATCGCCCTGAACGTGAAGCGCAGATTTTAACACGCATGCAGTCGTTGAATAATGGCCCGTTGCGCGATGAGCAGATTACACTCTTGTACCGGGAAATTATTTCTTCCTGTCTGGCGCTGGAAGAGTCGATGTGTATTGCCTATCTGGGGCCACAAGGTACTTTTACGGAAGAGGCGACTTTAAAGCATTTCGGGCAGGCTGTTGCGACCAAGCCTGTTGAGTCGATTGATCAGGTATTCTGCGAAGTTGAATCCGGACGGGTGCGTTATGGTGTTGTACCAATTGAAAATTCTACAGAAGGTGTGATTACACATACGTTGGATATGTTTATGCAGTCGGAGCTGCGGGTTTGTGGTGAGATTAGTTTGCGTATCCGCCAGAACCTAATGGGAATTGCCAGTGATTTAGCTGAAGTGAAACGTGTATATTCACATCAACAGTCGTTGGCACAATGCCGTGGTTGGCTGAACACACATTTACCACATGCCGAGCGTATTCCGGTGAGTAGCAATGGTGAGGCATCACGTTTGTGTGCTAAAGATCCGGAATCTTTATCGATCGGGCCTAAGCAAGCTGCCAAGATATATGACTTGAAAGTGCTGCAGGCTGGTATCGAAGATAATGCTAATAATACCACACGTTTTTTGGTGATTGGCAATCAGGTGGTTGGCCCTAGTGGTAAAGATAAAACTGCTTTGATGGTTTCTACGCCGAATCGTCCGGGGTCACTGTTTCATATTCTGAAGCCGCTAGCTGAGCATGGTGTAGATATGACAAGGATTGAGTCACGTCCGGGGCGCAATACCAATTGGGACTATATGTTCTTTCTGGATGTATTGGGTCACGAGCAAGATGAGTCTGTGCAAAAAGCCATTGCGTTATTGCAGGAAGATGCTGATCTGGTGAAGGTGCTGGGTTCTTATCCTGTAGCGATAGTGTGATTGATCGGTGCCACTAATCCCTAAAGAGGCCAGGCGCTTGTGGATTGCGCTGGCTGTGGTTGTTTTTTTGCTGGCTCTGAACGCTGTTTCAACAATATTCGGCTGGTCTCCGTTTGCACCTATCGTGAATGAGCATATCGAAGAGCGAAGCCGGGTAGCGGACGTGCGCTCTAAAGAACAAAGGGATCAGGCACGATTAGCTGAACAGCCAAGGTCTGAGCCGAAAGTCCTGCAGGGCGAGCAGAAAAATCAGGCCAAACAGCCGGTCGCGACAACTACTCCTGTGACTGATAACATTGCAAAGCTACCGGAGCCGCCTGTGGTGCTGAAAAGTCCGGTCGCACCTAAACAGCCTGCGGCTCCACAAGTGCCGTCCCATCCGGTAGCACCTGCACCACCTGTCTATATGATGTACTATCCAGATGGTAGTGTGCACTATTTCACTCAGCCCATTTATCCGGCACCTATATATCCGACCCCAACTCATTAATTAAAGTACAGTTCTGTCTGATCAATTTCCTTTGCTGATCATTGTGGATAAATTATTCGGTCAGGCGTTGTTTTAAAACGAGCTGTGCTTTGTTTATTTCACTTAGGTTGAATTCTTCGATGATACGCCCGGCAATCCATAAGTACTGAGAAGCTTTTTGGGTTTGTTCCAGCTTGATCGAAGCCCGTGCTTTTATGTGGTAAGCCGAAACCACCTCACGGGCTAACCGCCTTGTTTGTGGGTGGGTTGGGGAAATGCGCTTTAGTAGGCGGATATAGTAAATACTACCTGAATCTGTTTGTTCACTTAAATTCCCCTTTTTGATGGCTGCGTAGGCTCTTTCGATTAATTGCTTGCGATTCATGCCATTGGCCGTCAATTTTTCTTCATCTATTTTTATGTCCCGGTTTGTTGAGGTGGCTGGCTGACCCACTTTTTTCTCTGCCGCTTCTTTCTGATGGATTGGGTTGGCAGCTAATGCGAGTTGAGTGTTTGGCTGTTTCTCAGATGAGGTTGTGATGACGTGATCC
>CALHAO010000506.1 GCA_937931765.1 uncultured Thiotrichaceae bacterium | reverse complement strand
GACCGGTGCGGGTAAATCACGGCTGGCACAACGGATTTATGAATTAAAACAACAACGCGGCCAAATCAGTGGTCAGCTGGTGGATGTTAACTGCGCTACCTTGCGCGGTGATAATGCGATGGCGGCATTATTCGGCCATGTCAAAGGTGCGTTTACCGGTGCATTACACGAGCGCCCCGGCCTGTTATGCCAGGCTGACAAAGGTCTGCTATTCCTTGATGAAGTCGGTGAATTGGGGCTGGATGAACAAGCCATGTTACTGCGGGCGGTGGAAGATAAAGTCTTTCTGCCAATGGGATCGGACAAATCAGTGAGCAGTGATTTCCAGTTAATTGCCGGAACCAATTGCAACCTGTTTGAAGCGGTCAGAGAAGGTAAATTCCGTGAAGACCTACTGGCACGAATTAATCTCTGGGTTTACGAAATGCCCTCTCTGAAAGAGCGCATCGAAGACCTTGATCCGAATATCGATTATGAACTGCAATACTTTACCCGACTGGCCGGACATAAGGTCAATTTCAATAAGGCGGCGCGTGAACAATATTTGGTATTCGCCCACTCCGGTGAAGCTAGCTGGCGTGCTAATTTCCGCGACCTGAATTCCAGTATTACCCGCATGGCGACCTTGGCCACCGGTGGGCGGATTACTGAAACCTTGGTAGAACAAGAAATCCAACGCCTGCAACATGACTGGGCGGGACACCAGGCAAACAAACAGTATGACCCGCAACAAATTCTGCGGGAAGTATTGGCTGAGGATACGCTGGCGGATATTGACTTGTTTGATCAGGCGCAATTGGCACAGGTGATTACGGTGTGTCGTGAGAGTAAAAGCATGGCGGAAGCCGGACGCAAGCTGTTTAATGTCAGCCGGACTAAGCGCACCAGCAATAATGATTCACACCGGCTGCGTAGTTATTTGCAGAAGTTTGGTCTGGTGTTTGGGGAGTTGTGAGAACTCCCCCCACCCAAAACAACATCATCACCGGAACCGGTCAGTCTGATAATTATGCGACATAGTATTCTGCACACTCGACACCACTTCAAAAGCATCCTTCAAATGGCGGCGTTCTAATGCAGACAACTGCTCCGGCGGCACATAGTTATCCGGCGATTTACCCGCTTCAATCTGCAACGCCTGATGTTCCAGACGGGTGGTACTGATAAACTCAAATGCATCTTTCAGGTCAGCAATCCGCTCATCACTAATCCCGCCCGGCGCATCAGCAATCGCCTGTAGGCGTTCACAGGTATTCAGTTCCGGCAAACCGTTTGCCAGCGAATAAACCCGCGCCAGATCAATCACCGGTACTACGCCACGCTTCTTCATATCCAGCGTTTTAACATTATCACCATTTTTTTCCAGCACAAAACCTTTAAAGATTCCCAGCGGTGGCTTATAACTCAGTGCATTGGCGGCCATAAACGCCTGAAACAGTGAACCTTTCTGGGTTTTTTCCAGAATTTCTGCGCGTAAGTTATCCAGCAGGCTATCATCGCCATACAAATTCCTCAGATCAAAGAAAATGCTGGAATACAGCAACGCTTTTGGCTCTGGGCGCTCAATCCATTCCATGAAATAACTGCGCCAGACTGATACCGGTTGCCGCCATTTCGGGTTGGTCGCCATAATATTACCGGGGCAATAAATATAGCCACAGGCATCCAGCCCGTCGCAGACAAACTTAGCAATATTGATGAAATATTCTTCATGCAGCGCCGGATCATAGTCATCCGACAAAATCATGCCGTTATCCTGATCTGAATGTGCGGTTTGCTCACGCCGCGCCATCGAACCCGCCACCACAAAGGCGTAAGGCACCGGCGGCTGACCAAACTGATCTTCAGCTAACTTGATTAAGCGCCGCGTAATCGCTTGGCCTAATGAACTGATGGCATGCGCAATATCATAAGCGGGCAGACTACTACGCACCATATTGACCAAAGCTTTTGGCAGGTGTGTGCTTAATTGCTGTAGCGCTTCAACACTGGTGGCATCATAAATATCACTGACCAAGTAAACCGCATTATGGCTCTGGCTGCGTAACAAATCGGTGGTTGAAACGATACCACGCACTTCATCATTAGCATCCACAATCGGCAGATGACGGAAATTACGCTGCGCCATCAATAAAACCGCTTCAGACGCTGGTGCACTGCCCGATAAGGTGCGAGGGTCTTTGGTCATGATCTGTTCGACAGCAGTGGCAACATCCATCTGTGTCGCAATCACCCTGCGCCGGAAATCCTGATCTGTAACAATGCCGCACAGCTTACCGCTATCAGTAATCAGCGCAGTGCCGGACGCCGCATTAGTCATTTTGACAGCAGCTTCCTGAATACTGGTGTCACGGGGAATTTGCAGAGCTGGGCGCACCAGATCCTGAAGACGAATCGTCAACAGCGAGTAATCATCCCCTTTGATTTCCTGCATCGCACTGCGTAAACGTTCCGGCTTTTTCTCGGAGAAGAAGCTACTGATACGCTCATCAGACTCAAGCAACTCAATAAACAACTCGCCGGGCAGGCAGTAGAACAATGAATCTTCCAGCGTCTTGACGTTTAGTGAAACCTCACCCTTACGCAAAACAGAACGGTAACCTACCCACTCACCTTCTTCATAACGACCATAAAGCTCACCCTTTGCATCAGTAGCCTCAATAGCACCACTACGGATAAGCATAACTTTGTCATTTTGCTCACCGATGGTGAGTATCTGACTGTCATGGTGAACATTTTGAATTTCCAGCGCCATCGCCAGCTCATCCAGCTTCGCGCGCGCCAGATGTTTAAGCGGGCTGCATTTAGCCAGAAAATCGCTAATGGCCAGTTTTTCTACTTCCATTGTTCACCTCATCAGTCAGTTAATAGGCGACTTACTACCCCTTAAAACTCAGCAGGGAATTCAGCCAGATAAACCCGTTTAGTCTGGGCAATCGCCACACGCAGGGTAAACGACGATCCTTCCAGTAACTTCTTTGGAAATTCCACAAACCAGCGATCCGTCACTTTAGTAGGCTGAGCTACCAGCTTGGTTTCCTTGCCACCTTGCACAATGGACATTTTCAGGCCGCGAATATGCTGCGTTGAAGCGAGGCTGATCCGCAACAATTCAATGGTGCTGGGTTCCGCAACTTCTAGTGAGACATCCATCTCATCTTTGCTCAGCTTACACTGCCCCGGCTTTAAAATGCATTGATCTGCGACAACCATTTCCCGCACCGCAACATGCTGCTTAACTTCTTCAATATCAGCCCGCAGCCACGTATCAGCTAACCCCCAACCAAAAATAGCCAGAAACGGTGCCACAATAATGGCTATCCGCATATGCTTACTCAGGCCCATAAACCACTTCATCATCAGCTAGTCACTCCACATCTATTTCTATTGCCGGGGGCGCATAATAACACCTGCGAAAGTGCAATGATGGTTTAAATTTCATAGCGACCCGACACCCCAACTAATATTTAAGCCGCGCATAATAAGTCTTTTGTGCCGCTTCCCGCGCCTGCCCCACGGTTAATATGCCCTGCTCCGCCAACAAAGGCACCAGTTTCAGGAATACCTCCGCCGTCACCAGCGCATCGCCCAGCGCGGTATGCCGACCAATCACCGTGACATTAAAACGCTCGGCAATGGCCTCCAGCCGGTGCGACTCCTGCTGCGGATGCACCACCGCCGATAATAACAAGGTATCCATCACCAGATTATCAAACACCACGCCAGTCGCTTTTTCTTTCACCTGTAGGCAGCGCATATCAAAGGCCGCATTGTGCGCCACCAGCACCGTGTCCTGAGCAAAAGCATGCAACGCGGGTAACACCTGGATAATATCCGGCTGACCAATGACCATCTCCGGCGTAATACCATGAATTGGAATGGTGACTGCCGGAATACCGCGTTTAGGGTCAACCAGTTGCTCAAAGGTTTCCTGACGTAGCAGCTTGCCATTGACAATGCGTACCGCACCGACCTGAATAATCTCATCACCGCCCGCTGGATTTAAGCCAGTGGTTTCAGTATCAAACACCGTGTACGTCAACTCGCTGAGTAAACGATCGTCGAAAGCACTGTCTTGTGCCGAGGCTTTGAATAAATCGAAATCATAATACTCAGGACGGCTGTCACTGTGCAGATAAGTCTGAGCAGCCAGTGCTTCCTGGGGATTAGCCATTGGTAACAGGAAGCGGAAAAATACCTGTGACCCTTCAGCTTCACGCTCAAACCAGAAAGCACCGTCATGGCGACTAACCACATCATGCACCGTCATCGACAGTGTTTCATCGCCCACCCGGATCTGCTCCTGATCCCAGTTCAGCAGATCCTGAGTGTCCATCGCTTGCGGAACCCACAGCAAATCCAACGTGGCCCGTGCCTCCGCCACACCTAGCCGTAAGCACATGTCACCGGCCCCACATGTCTCATGGATGCGCCCGGCTAAATGCACCAGCGCCTGTAACAATGAAAAACTTT
>CALHAO010000505.1 GCA_937931765.1 uncultured Thiotrichaceae bacterium | reverse complement strand
AGCCTTCAAAAAACTAATATGCTCAGACAGTGAAATCAGCAACAAATAAAACACCGTCAACGCCAATCCAACCAGCGTGTACTGTACCGGATGTACCCGTAATTGTTTCAGCAGCTCAAACATAATCAGCACGACAAAGGTCAGAATGACAAATAATGCGCCATATTTAATACTGCGCTCTGATTGCTGGTAAACATCCACCGGCTGCAGCAGTTCAAAACCGACTGAACGACGCAGTAAGTTAGCGCACTGCCCCTTACGACATTCCTCCAACGCCCCACTTACATTGTAAGAGAAAGAGGACGCACGCCAATGAGCAGTAAAACCCTGTTCAGTCACTTCACGCTGCTCCGGTAATAGCTCACCAGTAAACTTCGGGTGTGCCCAGTCAGCGACTAACTTCACATCGGTATTCTCAGACAGTAATGCGTAATCCATACGACTCATACCTCGCAGCTCCAGATCAAAAGAAAACGGAATCTGCATCACACGATCTGTACCCAATTCCGGCAGCTTAACGTGCATCCCGGAAGCCGCATTCGGCAGGTTACTACCCGGCTTGAAAGCCAGCTTACGGTTCTCCCATTTAAGCGCCGGTGGCTCAGCAATACCGCGCTGATCACGCACCAACACAGAGAGTTGCGGCGCATCAAAAGTCACCTTCTTACCTTTGTGCTGCTGTACTAAATTCACCAGAGACTGCGTATTAAATGCACCAATCACCTGCAAGTTATTGCTGTATACCGGCACTTCGTAAATCCCTCGGTAACGCATACTGCTGCCCAGCTTGCTTTGAATATCCAGCTGACGCGGAATCACATACAGAGTGTCTTTTACCTGTGCGGTTTTGATCACCTCACGCTCCATACCGTCCTTATCTTTCACCTTCTCTTTGATGTCGTAAGTCACTCGATATGGCACAGTCAATAACGGCCCAGCCAATGTTTGCGCCCCCGGCCAACTTTGCTGAATACTATGATAAGCCTCGCTGCGCCAACCAACGCGCTCACCAATCAACCCCATCAGAAAACCTTGTGGGATTAGTAAAAACAGGATGAGAAAGAAGATAACGACAAATTTTAGGGAATAACGTTGTGTTTGCATGACAGCCTCCGTAGTTTCAATACAGATCACTTTACGCATCAGGTGTGCAGGGGTTGTTTGTGACTTGTGGAGAATTTGCGGTGGTTTTTGCAGATTTGGTGCATGACAAAACCAGCTATCTGACTGATTTCGTGGTCACGATTCCGCGCCTTAAAATAAAAGGGATCGTGTTTCACGAGTGAAAAATAATAAAAAATACCATTGTGGGGGTGCAACCATGAAAAAAATAACAAAAAGTGTTTTAGCCAGCTGTATGACAGCTAGCCTGATCGGCGTGGTACAGGCTGAGGAAGTAGTTTACGAGGATAGTTCGGGCAACTTACACTATGTCGAATACGTGGATTCACCACAACCTGTGCAAACCAGTATTGATGGTGGTTCGTACACTGATCAGCAAAGCACTACTGACAGTTACCAGCAGCCTGACTATCAGGTTTACGACCAGGCACAACTTCAACAAGCCTCTGAGCCAGCCACTGATCAGTATTATCAACAACCTGCTGTTTACGAACAGGCGCAGGAACAACAAGTGGTTTATGAGCAGGCACCGCCTCAACAATTTTCTGAACCAGTCACTGACCAGTATTATCAACAACCTGTTGTTTACGAACAGGCACCTCCTCCACCACAAGCTTCTGTGCCACTGTCGTCAGACGTACTTGGTGAACGCCTGCTAACTGCGGCACGCGCTGGTAAACTGAGTGATGTACGGTGGTTATTGCGTAAAGGTGCTGACCCGGAGTACAAACTGCATGCCAATGCCTTGTCGCCGATTGATCTGGTGGTTAAAGGCGGCTGGGTTGATGTTGCGCAAGTCTTTCTGGATGGAGGTGTTGATTTCAATAAACGGGGGAATCTTGGTGTCACTTTTCTTCATCAGGCCGCTGCCGCCGGTAAATTACCGATGGTGCAGTTTTTAGTCGGTGCAGGTGTTAACCCGAATATCACGACAGAGAAAGACTGGACAGCGTTACACCACGCTGCACGCTTTGGTCATGCTGATGTAGTCAGTTATTTGCTGACCGCCGGAGCCGATGCGGAACACCGTAATTCGGATGGTTTCCGGCCACGCGAACTGGCCATTAATGCTCAGCACATTCAGATAGCGCAGATGTTCTGAGTGATTTTACTTTAAGCGGGTAGAGTGGGTCGCCGATCTGAATACCCGCTCAAACCCCAACCCTTGAATCTCCCACCATAAACCCCCATGCTTAGCCTAATATCAATACCTAATAGGTTTACCCGAATTATGTCCGCCACTGCTCCCGTCATCCCTGTATTCAATACACCGAAAACGGCACACATTGAATCATTACGCCCTCACTACACACCCGCGCAAAAAATTGAAATCAAAGAGAAAATCAAACAAAAGTTAAAAGAAGAGGATGCAGTACTAATAGCGCATTACTACGTGGATGCAGAGCTGCAGGAACTGGCAGAAGAAACTGGCGGTTACGTCTCAGACTCACTGGATATGGCTAAATTCGGTAACGAGCATCCCGCGAAAACCCTGATCGTAGCTGGTGTACGGTTTATGGGTGAAACAGCCAAAATCCTCAATCCGGAAAAACGCGTACTGATGCCAACACTAGACGCGGAATGCTCACTGGATCTGAGTTGCCCGATTGATGAATTCGACAAATTCTGTGGTGAGCATCCTGACCACACCGTTGTGGTCTACGCCAATACCAGCGCTGCCGTGAAAGCCCGCGCTGATTACGTCGTCACCTCCAGCATCGCCCTTCCCCTGGTCACCTGGCTAGGCGAACAAGGCAAGAAAATACTATGGGCACCTGATCGTCACTTAGGTAGTTACATCGAGCGGGTTTCCGGTGTAGAAATGATACGTTGGCAAGGTGCCTGTATCGTACATGACGAATTCAAATTCCGCGCACTGGGTGACCTAATAGAACAACATCCGGATGCCGCAATCCTGGTACACCCCGAATCACCGGAAGAAGTGGTGAAAATGGCTGATGTCGTGGGTTCAACTACGCAAATCATCAAAGCCGTACAAGAACTACCGAACAAAAAGTTCATCGTTGCCACTGACGCTGGTATTTTCCATAAAATGCGTCAACTGGCACCGGACAAAGAATTAATTGAAGCTCCTACCAAAGGCGAAGGCGCAACCTGTCAAAGCTGTGCACATTGTCCGTGGATGGCCATGAATGGCTTGGATAACTTACTGAAAGTACTGGAAACCGGCAAAAATGAAATCCATGTAGACGAAGCAATCCGGGTGAAAGCATTGCGCTCAACGCAACGGATGCTAGATTTCGCTAAAGAATTCCTCAAAAGCTAAATCCCCCTTGCTCCCCCTTTTTCAAAGGGGGATACCTTTCAGCAAAAACCTTATTTTATCTGGAAGGCACTCCCCTTTGAAAAAGGGGAGATGGAGGGGATTTAGCTTTTAACTACCAAGCCCCCTCAATAGCATCCATCAACAACCCGGCAATATTCGCCCCATAAAGCGTATCCAGCTCACGGATGCAAGTAGGACTAGTGACATTAATTTCAGTCACATAATCACCAATCACATCCAGCCCCACAAACATCAAACCCATCTTTTTCAACTTAGGCCCGATCGCCGCACAAATCTCAAACTCACGTTCCGTCAGATCACTACCCACACCAGTAGCACCCGCCGCCAAGTTCCCGCGACTCTCACCGGCAGCAGGTACCCGCGCCAAACCATGTGGAAACGGCTCACCATTCACCAACAGAATGCGCTTATCACCCTGCTTAAACTCCGGTAGAAAACGCTGCGCCATCACCGTACGCTTGCCATAATCCGTAATCGTTTCCAGAATCACACTGATATTCGGGTCATCAGCATGTACCTGAAAAACCATCGAACCGCCCATACCATCCAGCGGTTTCACCACAATATGCTTATGAACCGCCAGAAATTCACGAATCCGCTTCATATCGCGCGTCACCCGTGTCTCAGGGCTAAACTCAGGGAACCAAGCCGTGAACAATTTCTCATTAGCCGTCCGCACACTGCCCGGCTTATTCACCACCAACAAACCACGCCGCTCAGCCAACTCCAACAAATAAGTACTGTAGATATACTCCATATCAAACGGAGGATCTTTGCGCATCAACACCGCATCCAGCTCATGCAAAGGTCGTACCACCGACTCGCCCAACGTGTACCAATCATGTGGGTCATCTTTCAATGTCGCCGGAGCCATACTGGCAAACACATCCCCACCATCAGCATATAGATCCTGCGGCTGGATATAAAACACCTCCCAACCCCGACGCTGTGCTTCCAGCATCATGGCGAAACTACTGTCTTTTTTGGTATTGATGGATTCGATCGGGTCCATAATGAACCCAAGTGCGCGGGAGGATTGCTTACTCATAGTTAATTCTCTGAATACTCTGATTTGCGGGTACGGGAAATAAGCTCTTGTACCGCCTCACGAGGCGATAAATCTTCATATAAAATGCGGTAAACCGTTTCACAGATTGGCATTTCCACACCTTCACGTGCCGCCAGCTTACCTACCGAACGTGCTGATTTAGCGCCTTCAACGGCCTGACCAATTTCAGCAAGCGCTTCATCCAGCTTTTTGCCTACGCCTAACGCCAATCCTAAACGGCGATTACGCGACTGATCATCCGTACAGGTCAGCACCAGATCACCCACACCCGCCAGGCCCATCAAGGTTTCAGTTTGTGCACCCATTTTAGCACCCAAACGCATGATTTCAGCCAGACCACGGGTAATAATTGCTGCCCGTGCATTCGCGCCAAAGCCAAGTCCGTCAGATATACCAGCAGCAATAGCCAGTACATTTTTAATCGCACCACCTAGCTCAGCACCAACCACATCATCACTGGTGTACACCCGGTAATTATCACCATGAAAAGCTTTAGCGATAGCCTGACCAAATACTTTATCAGAAGCCGCCACTGTCATCGCAGTCGGCATGCCTCGCGCCACCTCAGTGGCAAAAGTCGGCCCGGACACCAGTGCATACACACTATTCGGTAACTCTTCCTCAATCACCTCATGCAATAATTTACCAGTATCCAGCTCTAAACCTTTCGTGGCCCAGGCAATCTGCCCGCCGCCTTTAACTAAAGGAGCCAGTCGTTTGAGTAAGTCACGAAAACCATGAGAAGGAACGACGATCAGATGCTGACCAGATTTTGCAGCGATTTCATGCAGATCTGCAGAAAGGTGAAGATTATCCGGCAATTCAATACCAGGAAGATAACGCGCATTTTCACGCGTTACCTCCATCTGTTTAATATGTTCCGCATCAAAGCCCCAAAGCCAGACCTGCAAGCCGTTACGGGCTAATTGCAGCGCCAACGCAGTGCCCCAGGAACCAGCACCGTATACAGCGATTGAGCGGATCACATTATCCATCTTGTTACCTGTGTTAAAACCGTAGCGACTTAAGCCTCCACTACCGGCGCTTCACCTTGAGCCGCCGCTGCAGCCTGTTCCTGCAAACGCTTAGCGTACAGTGAATCAAAATTGATAGGTGACAGGTGCATTTCAGGGAAACTACCCTTAGATACCAAACCTGAAATCACTTCACGTGCATACGGGAACAATGTATTCGGACAATAAGCCGCTAACAGGTGATTTAACTGAGCCTGATCATAACCAGCGATAAAGAAAACACCGGCTTGCTTAACTTCAACCAGGAAAGCCACTTGCTCACCACTTTTCACAGTGATAGTCAGCGCCAGCTCAACTTCATAGTTGTTACTCGGCAACACGTTAACACTGGTATTCAGATCCAGATCAGTATCCGGATTCCATTCTTCAGTAAAAACGCCCGGCGAGTTCGGCGCTTCAAAAGAAACGTCCTTCAAATAAATGCGCTGGATAATAAACTGAGCTTCCTGCGTTTCTTCTGCCGGAGCTGCTACTGGTTGTACCTGATCTTCTTCAGCCATTACGACTACCCTATTCCTTATTCGTGAATATAAAATCAGGCCCAACTAATGTCTGACCTGATACTCAAATTGTTTATTATGCCTGGATACAAGACGGGGATTTACCCACTATTTTGTTGTACCCAGTTCTCAATGGTTTGTGCGTCCATCGCACCGGAAACCCGCGCAACTTCCTGCCCACCCTTGAATAAAATCATGGTGGGAATACTGCGAATACCGTAAACCATACCAGCCTGCTGATCAGCTTCAGTATTGACCTTAGCCAAACGCACACCTGGCTCCAGCTTAGCTGATGCCTGTGCAAATGAAGGTGCCATCTGCAGACACGGGCCACACCAAGGTGCCCAGAAATCCACTAATAGCGGTACTTCACTTTTCTGTACATGACGCTGCAACTGAGCAAGACCAAATTCTACCGGCTGTCCGGTGAACAGCGCCTGATTACAGGCTCCGCATTGCGGGTCACTCGCCAGCTTATCTTCAGGTACGCGGTTTATTTTATGACAGTGAGGACAAACTATATTCATATCAATTTAACCCCAACAGCTTATCCAGCTCGCCTGAACGGCTATCAGCAGCAAGGTCATCGTAACCACCCACGTGATGATCACCAATGAAAATTTGCGGCACTGTATTCTGACCGCTAAGACTGCTCATTTCAGCCCATAAGCCAGCATCATTACCGACAGAAATATCCTCATAAGCAACACCCTTACCCTTTAATAACATCCGCGCCCGAATGCAATAAGGACAAAACCGGGTGCTGTACATACGTACTGAAGGCTGATTCGACTCACTCATCTGATCGATACTCCTGTTACTTTTTGCTGACAGGGAGATTGGCACTTTCCCAGGCCATAATCCCACCAGACAAATTATTCACATCGCTAAAGCCTGCTTTAGTTAATGTACTGCAAGCATGACCGGAGCGATTGCCACTACGACAATAAACCAGTATTGGGCTTTCTTTGTGTGATTCAAGTTCAGACAACCGTTTAGGCAGGTCGCCTAAGGTAATATGACGGGAATTTTTGATCTTCCCTTCCTTTAACTCCTTCTGTTCACGCACATCCAGAACCACCGTTTCATCCTTGTTCATCAGAAGAACCGACTGGTTCACATCGAGGAGTTTATACTTACGGGTAAGACGGGAATACTCCGTCCAGATGATTAAACCAAGTACTGCAATAAAACCCATCACCAACACGGGGTGACTTTGGGCAAACACCATATATTCATTCACTGTGACATTCTCCAGAAACCGGAGCTAAAGATATACAGATGAACGCAAAGCGTAAAGCCTTTGCTAAGAGAAAAGACCGACATTGGCAACAAAAATAAGAAACGAGGCAGACTTAACGCTAAAAAACCCACCAAAGTACACATGAATCTTTATCATCCGACTTAATCAGTGCGAGGGACAGAATACTTCCTGCATCATGCTGATCAGGCGCAAAGTACGGTAGTCACCTACTTTATAGAAAACACGGTTAGCATCTTTGCGGGAAGTCAGGATGCCTTTGTCACGTAAAATAGCTAAGTGTTGAGAGATATTGCTTTGGGAAGTCCCCACATGCTCGACAATATCCTGGACATTGACTTCATTATTGCCCAACACGCACAAGATTTTTAGGCGTAACGGATGCGAAATTGCTTTTAAGGAGCGTGATGCCCGATCAATGTCTTCATCTTTTGCTAACATTGATGCGATGGAATCATAATCCTTCTTAAATTCAGCTTGATTCATTTCTGACTGCATGTGGTACCTTGTCAAACATCTACGTTGCTTTATGATACCCAAAACCATTCGGGTGCTATTGTTACTATATTAGTATACCTAGATACGATAATATACTTTATTACCAATTTTGTCATTAACTTCATGACATACCTTGGAAAATTACAAATTTTATACCTGAGATCCAAGCCAATGAACGGCTCGTTACGCACAACAACCATCATTTGCCTTCTGACTTTTTTTGGGGCGCTTCTTCTGCCTGTTTCCGGCCAGGCAGATGTCCGCAATGACAAAAAAGAAGTCGAACGCGCCGTGAAAAAACTATCCGGCGAAATTGACAAAAAGAAAAAAGAGTCCGGTTACCTCAATAGCCAGGTGACTAAACTGGAAAAAGAACTCGGTGGCCTGACCAGTCAGTATCATACGACCGAAAAAAAAATCATAGATGCACAAAAACGCCTGAGTAAGGCGGACATAGAGCGCACTGAATTAAATGATCAGCTAAAACAACAACAGGGCGCATTAGCGCAACAACTTCAGGCTATGCACACAGCCGGAGAGCAATCTCACCTACGCTTGTTATTGATGCAGGATAATCCGGCAGACATTAGTCGCAATATAGAATATTTTAATATCCTCAATCGCCACCGCACAAAAAAGATCCAACAGCTCAATAAAACCAGCAAGAAACTGGAAGCCGTCACCGAACTCGCAGCAAAAGAACGCACAAAACTCAGAGGGTTAAATGAAAAACTCTCGATTCAAAAATCAGCAGTTGAAAAAAAACTGGCTACCCGTGAACAGGCATTAAGGCAGGTCAGACGCGATTTAAGTGGTAAAGAAAAACGTTTAAATAAGCTAAAAAATCAGGAAGCAGCCTTACAACAAAAAATTAACCGCATCACGCAGGCAGCCAATAAAAAACGCGAGGATGCCGCTGCAAAAATAGCAAATGCGGCGAAGGCAGCAGAAGCAAAACGGGCTGCAGAACAAAGGCGACAACAAGCAGCAAGGACACCAGCTCAACCGGCACCGGCTAAAAAACCTGTGGTAAAGAAAGCTGTCGCAAAAGCCCCCAAAGCAACCGGTAAGCAGGTAACAACAACCCGCACGGCTAATAAAGCTTTTTCAAAGATGCGTGGAAAATTATCCTGGCCGGTTAGCGGGCGGGTAATTCATAAGTATGCCTCCCGACGTAATGAAAAACAGCGCTGGAAAGGCATAGTGATTACTGCTCCCGGTGGCGCTAAAGTTAATGCCATTGCCCCAGGAAAGGTTGCATTTGCTGGCTGGATGGAAGGTTATGGTCACCTGATTATCATTGAACATGACCGGAACTACATGAGTCTGTACGGCTATAACCGGGCAGTATTCAAACGCGCCGGACAAACCGTCAGAGCAAATGAAACCATCGCCGCTGTCGGTAACTCCAGTGGGCAAAGTCAAAATGGACTTTATTTTGAGATCAGGCATAAAACGGTGCCACAAAACCCCGCGCGTTGGTTACAATAAATGGTACACTTTACCTCGGCTTACGTGCCATCACATAAAGTAGTGATACTTGATTCTCAGAGTTTCGCTCATATATTAATTAGAACATGGCAACGTTGCCTGGAGAGAAATTTACATGCATTCAAATAAACGCTTAGTTATTGGCACTTTGGCAGGTGCTCTCATTGGTGTGACTACCAGCATCAGCCTGAACGTATTCGCCTTTAAACAAAGTGTGGATGATCATCAGGCACTTCCACTGGAACACTTACAAAAATTCACCGACGTCTATGCACGCATCCAGCAGGATTACGTCGAAACGCCTGATGGCAAAGAAATGATGAACAATGCCATCCGTGGCATGTTAAGTGGCCTTGACCCTCATTCTGACTACCTCGATGCAGAATCCTTTAAAGAACTGCAGGTGGGCACCTCAGGGGAATTCGGTGGACTGGGCATAGAAGTAGGCATGGAAGACGGCTTTGTTAAAGTTATTTCGCCGATTGATGATACACCCGCACAACGTGCTGGCATTGAAGCCGGTGACCTGATTATTCGCTTGGACGACAAGCCGGTAAAAGGTATGACGCTGAATGATGCAGTTAAAGTCATGCGCGGCAAACCGGGCGAACCGATTAAGTTATTAGTCGTGCGTGAAGGTAAAGATAAGCCTTTCACCATCTCCGTGACCCGCGACATTATCAAAGTGCAAAGTGTTAAAAGCCGCATGCTGGAAGACGGCTACGGTTATCTACGTATTTCCAGCTTCCAGTCACGTACGACTGAAACACTGATTGAAGCCATCGCCAAATTGAAAGAAGAAAACAAAGGTGACCTGAAAGGTGTAGTACTGGATTTACGTAATAATCCGGGTGGTGTACTTAATGCAGCTGTGGGTGTTTCAGATGCCTTCCTGAATGACGGTAAAATTGTTTATACCGAAGGCCGGGTAGCAGACGCAAAAATGGAATACAACGCACGTTCCGGTGATGAAATTAACAATGCACCGATTGTTGTATTAGTGAACCAAGGTTCTGCTTCCGCCTCTGAAATCGTGGCAGGCGCATTACAGGATCACAAACGTGCATTGATTCTGGGTCAGAAAACATTCGGTAAAGGCTCAGTACAAACTGTATTGCCGCTGGATGAGAAAACAGCACTGAAACTAACCACTGCCCGCTACTTCACACCTAATGGTCGCTCGATTCAGGCGGAAGGTATTCACCCGGATATTGAAATCCAACCACTGAAGCTGGCAGAAGATGAAGATGAGGGTGAAAAAATTGCGCCGCTGTCTGAGAAAGACTTTGAGAAACATCTGAGCAATCCAACACAAGAAGAAGGTGAAGAGGCTACGGAAGAAGTAGTCAAAACACCGGCTGATGTGAAGAAGGGCGAAGCTAAAGACAAGTCACTGGCAAAAGATGATTACCAATTGTATGAAGCTTTAAATATCCTTAAGGGTATGGATTTGGTACTCAAACTACAGAAAGATAGTGCAAGCTAAATAACGCTGAAAATATCCCCTTTCCAGCCT
>CALHAO010000504.1 GCA_937931765.1 uncultured Thiotrichaceae bacterium | reverse complement strand
ATATTGACTATGTAGTTCTTCAATTCGGTTGCGCGAATACTGATCGCCATCATCAATTTGAACGTATTCGCCGGGGTAGTCGTAAATTTCTTCTTCAGCCATTGAGTGAGGCTTGGAGAGGACACTATTGACATAAAGGTTGGCACTGGGGCGCTTAAAGTCGTAATCATTTAAAGCATAGGTTCCAGGTAAGACACTTTTGGATGTATGCCAGTTGCTACAGGATTCTTCATCTCTAACCGCCACTTCATCAGACGCAAATAAGGGAACCCGCCCATTAATCGTAAATATTTCTTTATGAGGGCTGTAGTCATCAGCCAAAATAAGTTTATGTACGCCGTTTTCATGTTCGAAGAAGTAATAAATACCTTCTTGCTCCATTAAGCGGCTAACAAAGTTGAAATCTGTTTCCCGGTACTGAACACAGTATTCCCAAGTGTGGTAAGTACGGGTTAGTTTGTCTTCAAAAGGGTGTCCCCATTCGGAAAATACCTTTTTGATAATTTCCCGCACAGTCATTTCTTGGAAAATGCGGCAATCTGCAGTACGGGTAAGAAACCACAGCCACGGCTGTATGGTAGCTTGATACACGCCACCAAAAGCATCACGGCGGTCGACTTGAGAGAAGCGGGTGATGTGACCGTTGAAAAAACGTGGACTGCCATCAATCAGATTTAGGCGGATACTAACGTTTTTACCCAGTAAATCTTCAAAAGGAATGTCATCTTTTTTACTGATGAGTTCGGTTTCTATAGAAAATAAGCGCCCGAGTTCTTCGTTGATGTGCATGTTGTAGAGCAATAGAACATCTTTACCCAAGGGGGTAATGATTTCTGCATCTCGGTTTTCTTGTGTTGGGTTCATGCTTTCAATTACCCCTAGTAGAATTTATGGTGTGTAAAAGCTTATAGCAGGTGGTGGGAATGGAAAGAATTGACCTTGATTATAAGATGGATTGAAAAACTCCTCCTGAATTGCAAGCAACCATGCTTCGGTTTGGAATACTGGGGTTTTTAATGGGCAATGTCCAAAGACTTTAATGGGGGAAGCTCTACCACTAAGTCCATAAGACACATTTAATCTTGTTCTTATTTCAAAATGAAGGTGTTGATTCTTTAGGTCCATACCACTAGCATTACCACTATTTCCACATAATCCGATTATACTACCTTTGGATACCAAATCTCCCTTTTTGAAATCTACTCTGTGCATGTGTGCATAGAATGCGTACAACGTAGTACCTTTGAAGTTAAAACCCAGTGTGATTTGAAGGCCATAATCACCTTCGTCCTTAGTTGCTACAATTACTCCATCTGCGATAGCAAAAGCTGGTGTAACTGAAGCCCTTGCTTCAAAGTCCCATCCTTGATGAGCTTTCTTTTTATTGTTACGGACCATGCCAAATGTATTATTCGTTACCCCCCTACGAATTACATTTCTTTTTAGTGGCCATATTACATAATCATTTGGATTTTTATCTAGATATTCACGTAGGTAAATATCTATTATTTTTTTGATTGTATTCCGCCCTGGAGCTATGTATCCATAGGCTTTGGTTTTCATAATACTAACTTGAAAAGAACTTATTGCTTCAATTAGTGTTTGGTCACACTTTCCATTAATTATAAGTTGGTTTTTCAGGAATTTTTTTGATCTATTGCATGTGTTCAATAAAGATTGAATTTTTTTCACATCATCAGGCTTGTTTGCTGAGCTTTTGCCGACATTTTGTTGAATCATGCATTATACTCCAAATATGTTTTGAGCTTGGTTTACTCCATCTGGAGATAAATCTTCTAAAATTTCGAGAAACTCTTTATCTACTAAACGTTTAGCTCGCTCTAATAACAAGGGGATAGGGCTTCCCGGTTCGTTTTTTCGGTAGTACTCACAAACCTTATCAATTGCCTTAATCACATCATCCCGGTTATTAATTTGTCCGGCATTAAATTTAGGCGTGCCTTGAGTGGTACTTCCAGTAACTTCGGTCACTTTAGTTGCTTCAGATTCAACCACTTCTGGCTCTTCCTCCTGTACTTTATCCGCTAAGATAAAGCTAATTTCTCGCAAAGTAGAGCATAGACCAGATAAATCCGGGTAGCTGCCTGGGCCAGTTTTTTCCTTAAATATATTTTCTATTGTTTCTGCTTCAACGATAGAAATGCTGACTGCATTTTTGACTTCTTTGACAATATCTAGGCCTACTTCAACAAACGCACCATCGATGTGTTCCGGCTTGTGGGCATCATTTGGTGGATTGTCGCTATGAGCTGCCTGAATATCATTCAGGCTAAATTTACCTAGAATATTATGAGATACGACGGGGTGCTTGCGGATAACTAGTTTAAATGCATCGGCTCCCAATTCTGCCAGGATGCCAATCCGTTCAAATGCCTGCTCATCGGGTTGGTCAGGGTAGTCCATATCCAGCTCTGGATAAGCACAGTCCCAATACTGCTCAAGCAACTCACGAATGAGTTTTAGGCCCGAGGCAAGCCCCGGAAAGTCATTCGTATGAAGTAGGGCGATAGTCAGTAGTGTTGCTATTTCTATGTCGCGACTATCCTTCAGCAGCTGAGTAGCATTTTTTTTGACTAGCTTCCAGTCGCTATCATCTTTTTCGCCGCTACCGGTTCCATCGCCAGAAAAAGACTGGCGTTCCTCACCGCCCCTTGCTTCGAGCATTTCGAAAAAAAGAGCAGAGTTGTTTTGACGCGCCCCACAAGGAGAGTCATCCGATACGGGCTGTAGTAAATCAGATAGGTCTAACATTGTAATTTAGTATCTTTCCGTCAGTTAATATTGTGTACCTCATATATAGTATATAGTATAGGCACTATATTTGCGGGTTGACCATCAATTTTTGAAAAAATGTGAATATTTCACAGAAAATTCTTTATCTTGTATGTAGACTTGTACTATAAATACTTAACACAACTGTCTTCGATATTCGATTTGCAGTCTGAAGTTCACTAAATATTAGGTGGTTAATTTTTGTTACAACTACCACTGGTCTTTATTTCTGTTGCGATTGTCAGGTATTTGGTGTTTTTTTAAGAAAGACCTTTGTAGGAGGAGATTTGGGTGGCCAAAGAAAGTAGTCAGAAATTTATAGCAAGAAATCGTGCTCCACGTGTTCAAATTGAATACGATGTTGAACTTTATGGCTCAGAGAAGAAAATCCAGCTTCCCTTTGTAATGGGGGTTCTAGCTGATCTGTCTGGCAAGCCAGCTGATCCTCTTGAGCCAGTGGCTGATCGCAAATTTCTTGAGATCGACGTTGATAACTTCGATGACAGGATGAAGTCGATGAAGCCCAGGGCAGCGTTTCATGTGCCGAACACATTGAGTGGTGATGGCAATTTAACAGTAGATCTCACTTTTGAAAGTATGGATGATTTTTCACCTGCTGCCGTTGCTCAAAAAGTAGAACCGCTGAAACAACTGCTGGATGCGAGGACGCAATTGGCTAACCTCATGACCTATATGGATGGTAAAACGGGTGCTGAAGAGCTAATTACTAAGGCATTAAATGATCCTGCCATGCTGCAGTCATTAGTGGCAGCACCTAAGCCTAAAGACGAATCATCAGAAGAAGCCCAACAAGGGGAGGATTAATTCATGGCTGATGTTTTACAAGATGCTGCGGTAGCGCAAGATACAACCTTCGCCGAATCCAGTGATTTTGCTTCATTGCTGGAGAAAGAGTTTAAACCAAAGTCAGATCGTTCTCGTGAGGCAGTCGAACAAGCTGTTAAAACGTTAGCTGAACAAGCACTACAGCATGCTGGTGTTGTCTCTGACGATGCGATCCGTACCATACAGTCGATGATCGCTGAGTTAGATCGTCGCCTTACAGAGCAGGTTAACCAAATTCTTCATCACGAGGATTTTCAACAGCTGGAAAATAGTTGGCGTGGTTTACATTATTTAATTAATAATACCGAAACCGACGAGATGCTGAAAATTCGTGTGATGAATATTTCCAAAAAAGAACTTGGAAAGACGTTGAAGCGCTATAAAGGCATTACATTTGACCAAAGTCCTATCTTCAAAAAAGTTTATGAAGAAGAGTATGGTCTTTTTGGTGGCGAGCCTTATGGTTGTCTGGTCGGAGACTATGCCTTTGATCATCACCCGGATGATGTGGAGCTTCTAAAGCAAATGGCCGAAGTTTCTGCTTCAGCCCATGCGCCTTTTATTACATCGCCTGCGCCATCACTGCTAAATATGGATAGCTGGCAAGAACTCAGTAATCCTCGTGATTTAACTAAGATTTTTCAAACGCCTGAGTATGCTGGCTGGCGCTCTTTGCGAGAATCTGATGACTCTCGTTATATTGGTATGGCTATGCCACGCTTCCTGGGTCGCTTGCCTTATGGTGCTAAGACAAGTCCTGTTGATGAGTTTGCCTTCGAAGAAGATGTCGAAGGAAGTGATCATAATCGTTATTGCTGGGCAAATGCTGCTTATGCAATGGCTGTGAATATTAACCAAGCGTTTAAGTTATACGGTTGGTGTTCCCGCATTCGGGGTGTTGAATCAGGTGGAGCCGTTGAAGGATTGCCGACGCATACCTTTCCGACTGATGATGGTGGTGTGGACATGAAATGCCCCACTGAAATTGCGATTAGTGATCGCCGTGAAGCGGAACTGGCGAAAAATGGTTTTATGCCTTTATTGCATAAAAAGAATTCAGATTTTGCTGCCTTTATTGGTGCACAGTCATTGCAGAAGCCTTTTGAGTATGAGGACCCCGATGCTACAGCTAATGCAAATCTTTCTGCCCGCTTGCCTTATCTATTTGCAACCTGTCGATTTGCGCATTACCTGAAGAGTATTGTTCGCGACAAGATTGGTTCATTTAAAGAGCGTGATGATATGGAACGTTGGCTAAATGACTGGATTATGCAATATGTCGAGCCTGATCCCGAAGCATCTGAGACAGCAAAAGCTAAACGTCCACTGGGTAATGCAGAAGTAAGGGTTCAGGAGGTTGAAGGAAATCCGGGTTATTATACTTCTCAGTTTTTCTTAAGACCTCATTATCAGCTTGAGGGTTTAAGTGTCTCTTTGAGACTCGTTTCGAAGCTACCATCAGAAAAAGGTCAATAAATTTTTAAATGGTGGTTCTTTTTGGTTTTTTATTTAAATTAATAGTGAGGAATTTGTAATGTCAGCAGATATTTATATTAAAATTGGTGATATCAAAGGTGAAAGTACCGATGCAGACCATCCGGACTGGATCGAAATTCAAAATATCAGTACAGGAGTTACCTTGCCGTTTAGTAACTCAAGTTACAGTGCTACTAAGGGTGGAACTAATGCTGGGCGTGCTGATTTTGACTATATAACGTTTAGTAAGTTCATGGATGCAGCAACGGTTAAGTTGTTGGAAAAGTGTGGTACTGGTAAAACATCTCCAGAAGCTGAAATTCATTTTTGCCAAGCTGGCGATGATATCAAAAAACATACTTATTTAACGATTAAGCTTAAAGATGTGGTTATTGCTAACTACTCAGTAAGTGCCAGCAAGCATGATGTTGACCGCCCGATGGAGTCGATTTCGGTTGCGTATGGCAATATCGAATATGGCTATAAAAACCTAGAAAATGAAGGTAAAGCAGGCGCTGAGATTAAGTTTGAATACAGCCTGAAAGAAAATAAGAAAGTTTAGAGTATCTTTCGTCTTTATAGTCTCTAAGGGCATCTACTCATAGTTAGATGCCTTTTAGCCAGGAGAATATTTTTGGATTACGAACAAGCATTAAAAGATGGTCAGTTGAAAGATGCGTTAACTGGTGTTGAGAAAAAGATTCGCTCTCAGCCCAGTGAAGTTAAACATAGAATATTTTTGTTTCAACTATTGTCTGTGCTTTCAGAGTGGCAGCGGGCAGGAAAGCAGCTGGATGTGATTCGTAAACTAGACGATGGTGCTCTGGCAATGGTGCACATGTACCAAACTGCTATTTCCTGTGAGCTATTTCGTGAAGCTGTATTTAAGGGTGAACATGATCCTGTATTTATGGGGGAGCCTGAAGAATGGCAGGCTTTGTTACTACAATCATTCAAGCTAGCCACAAAAGAAAACTACGCTAAGTCTCAAGAGGTACGGGAACAGGCTTTTGAAGCGGCTCCGGTGTCTGCTGGTCATTTGGATGGCGAAGAATTTTCATGGATTGCGGATGCAGATTCGCGTTTGGGGCCGGTCATTGAAATGATAGTGGAAGGGAAATATATGTGGGTTTCTTTTGCACATGTAGCCACGTTAACTATTGAAGCACCTACTGACCTGAGGGATGTCGTTTGGCTACCTTGTCATGTCCGTTGGCATAACGGCGGTGAAGCTTATGCCCTGATTCCTGCTCGTTACCCTGGTTCTGAACGAAAAGACGGGTCTGCATTGGGTCGTCTAACTGAGTGGGATTTGGTGAGTGATGGGACTTATGCTGGTTTCGGTCAAAAGCAGTTATCAACAGATTTAAATGATTACCCTCTGTTAGACGTTAGGGAAATTAACTTTTCGGCAGATAATGGTGATTAAAGGAGTTTTGGTTGTCAGAAGATAAGCCTTTATTACCTTCACTGTTAGATCGACTGA
>CALHAO010000503.1 GCA_937931765.1 uncultured Thiotrichaceae bacterium | reverse complement strand
TGACATCAACGAATTCACCCATTATTTTATCCCATAATCCCATTATCTCTCTCCTTAGGAAGCGGTGGCTTTTGCGCCTTTTGATTTAGCTGAAATCAATGCCTGACGCAATTCAGACTCCATTTCCTTAATCTCATTCTCTGCTTTAGCGCGCATGGATTTGCCCTCTTCGGCAATTTCCAGAGAATCATTAATCGTGGCAATCAGGCTGTCGTTGGCTTTACGCACTGAGGCAACATCAAACACGCCACGTTCCATTTGTTTGCGCACTTCCTTATTCGCCATACGCAGGTTGTCAGCATTCGATTCCAGCAAATCATTAGTCAGGTCGGTTGCACTCTTAACCGTTTCCGCTGCATCACTCATACGGAAAATAGTCACAGCCTGTGCCAGCTGGTTTTTCCACAAAGGTACGGTGTTTATCAGCGTAGAATTAATCTTATTGATCAGAGTTTTATCGTTTTCCTGAACCAGGCGGATGCTGGGCAAACTTTGCATGGCAACCTGGCGGGTTAGGCGTAAATCATGTACCCGGCGCTCAAGGTCATCACGCGCACTACGCAGGTCGCGTAAAGCCTGCGCCGCCATCATGTCTTCGTTATTGGTTTCAGCCTGATTCACTAATGCAGGAATATCGGTATTTTCAAGGCGCTGTAATTTTTCTTCACCTGCTGCAATATAGAGTTCCAGTTTATGGAAAAAGTCCAGATTGGCATCGTACAGCTTGTCCAGCGTGACCACATCGGTCAGTAACTGTGTTTTGTGGCCTTCCATATTGTCAGTAATGCGGTCGATTTGTTTACGTACATCTTCATATCTATTCAGGAATTGAACTACCGGCTTGGCTTTGCCGAACAGACGCTCAAAAAAGCCCTGTTTACGGTTGGGATCAAGTTCATCAACATCGAAACCCTTGATCGCTGTCACCATGTCATTCAGTGAGTTACCGGCCTGGCCCAGATCTTTATTTTTCACACCTTCCAGCATTTTCTCGGAAATACTGCTCATTTGCTCCTGAGTTTTGCTACCGAAGAACATAATGCTGCTGCGATCATTCAGGTCAATTTCACCAATGATGGCTTCAATTTCCTGTTTTTCAGTGGCATCAACTTGCTCATAAGCAACAATTTCTTGTGAGATAACGGGTGCCGGTTTAATCTCTGTGCCCGGAATAACTGCTATATCGGTAGTGGTTGCTGTTTGTACGGCAGTGTTACTCATTATGTTTCTTCTCCTGAAGTAAAATGGTTGGCTATTCAGCCTTGTCCGGTAATGGAATTATTTTTGTATAGTCTATTTATGTATCTGCGCAACTATTTCTTCGAGTCCTAGAAAGCACCTTCACGCCTGAGCTGCTGTTCTAGCACCTCAATCTGAACATCAAGATCAAAGTTATCATTGGATAGTAGCTTATCATGCTGCTCAGCAAAGGTATCTTCGATAGAATTCAACACGTTGCTAAAGTCGGTTTCGAGTGCCTCAGTGGTGCCGATATGGCTGGAATTACTCTTTACATAACCCTCTGTGACCTTTTGTGCGCCATCCAGATACACCTTGAGAAATTTACGGGCGCGTGACAGCCGTTTTGGGTCATCTTCGATGCTGACTAAAATATCACGTGCTTTATCAGTAATCCGGGTCAACCGTTGATGATAATCAGGGTTGTTGATTTTCTGGTTAGCTGAGTCAATGGCTTTGATGCGTACCTGTGCTGACTCCAGTGCTTCCAGCATTTCTTCCACTGAGACGCCATAGCCGGTGATGTTGCCTGTTTTGTCTTTGCGTGGGTCAAGTCCGTAGTACAGAGTGAAACCCAGAAAAGCCGCACCACCTAGCACAACGGCCGCAGGAATAGAATAATTAGCGCCAAAAGCTGCGAGCAGGGTGGTTGTCACTGCGATGAGGGTAGCGGCAACGGTTTTGAATGGTGCTTTAGGTGCACGAGCGATTTTGCGCCGTTTGTACTCACCCTCGAGCTTAAAGCCGTGACGGGCCACATGTGCCGCAATCATATAAGCAGCGAAAGAGCCGCCGGTAATCAATGTGCCCATTATATCGCCACGCACCAGTGCAACAATGCCTGCGATGAGTGCGGGTATTGGTAGCAAATAAAGCAAGATGCCTTTGAGGCCATAACGAATGGAATGGACAGCTTCCTGCGTGGTTGGGTTGTAGCGCTTAGCTTTTGACATGGTAGTGATGTCCGAACTTACAGGAATAAATAAAAGATGGATTGCAGGCTAACGAGTCCCACCGTCATGGCTAGCAAAAAAAAGCCAACGATTTTCCTAAGTGTATAGGTCATGTAATATTTACCCCGTGCATAGATATTTTCTCAGAGAATACTAGCAAATGATGCGAAAACCACAAGGTTTACTGTGGAAGTTGCAAACTTCCATGCTTGGTGTGAAGTTTTTTCATGCACGTTACTGTGAAAGTCGAAGACTTTCATGCTTGGTATTGAAATGGATGCTTGCCAAGAGAATAGAATATGGTTATATTAATATAAAATTAAGGAATGACCTTGTGTGAGCGTTTGCGGTCTCCAATAAAAAACGCGAGCCAAGAAATCTGACTCGCGTACTTTGTGAAGGTGACTCATTTGTCGGAACAAGTAGTCCGACTTAAGATGAAAGTTTTTACCCCAATGTTAAAACTTTCATCCATCTCATGCTTTCCTTGCCAACCAGCTCCCCAATGAATGGCCGGTTGATAAGGCAAGTCTGAGATAACAACTTCAGCTCGCGTCATTGCGAAACTTCTATGCCGTTGAGTGTCAGAACAGCGAAGTTTTATTTTTTCTATTACAGCCTCTAATGACGACAGAACCGCTACCACAAACCCCAATTCATTTGGCAGTCCCTGCTGAAGTTGCATTTAATATTAGTGATTGAGCACTGAACTAAACCTTAATGTTTAGATAAAATTTTAATCAGTAATTTTTCTGAGTAAACAAAGCTGGATCAATGGCCTGTCCATTCAGGTAAATTGACCAGTGTAAGTGAGGCCCTGTTGCGCGTCCCGTTTGGCCTACATTACCTACAATGGCACCCTGCCGGACGCTATCGCCGGGGCGTACATTGATACTGCTCAGGTGTGCGTACATGCTGATAACACCTGAGCCATGATCAACATAAACCACATTACCACTGAAGAAAAAATTACCAGTGTGTAGTACAACGCCATTAGCTGCCGACCGGACGGGCGTGCCGCTGGCTGCGGCGATATCCATTCCGCTGTGCGGGTTTCTGGGTTGACCGTTCATAATGCGCTTTAACCCGAAACGCCCGCTGTCACGGCCGGACACAGGGGTAATGAAGTTCATTTGTACATCCCGCTCAGAAAAATGCTGCTTGATGTTTTTCTGAATAGCTAGTTCACGAATAATCCTTTGCGTGGAGCTATGGTTCGGGTTGACTTTGTTTTTGTTGCGGATGGTCAGTCTCTGGGTGCGATAATACTTATCAGCAACTTCAAAAGGTGCATTGAATTGTTGCCGTGTCACCGGATGAGTCACAGCAATGTTATGTGTGCCGGGTGAGGCATCCAATGGAATGCCAATAGCTGCCACCCACTCGTTCTGATAAGGCACCACGGTTACCCGTTGACCTTGATAATGTACGATGGGGCGTTTAGCTGTTACCGGCGCGACGGCTAAGAGGTTAACACCGCCAGGTACCGGGCTATGAATGGGAAAAGCCATTGCTTGTGCCGACAACAGCAATATCATTACCATCAGCACAAGCGGTGTGCGGAACATGCCTAACGAACCTTCAGTTGTGCGAAAGTATCACAACGGGGCATGTCGCCATATTGCAAGCCTGTTTTAAACCACTGAACACGCTGCATTGATGTGCCGTGTGTAAAGCTATCCGGATTAATACGCCGCCCTGACATGCGCTGCAAGCGATCATCGCCAATAGAAGCGGCGGCATTCAGACCTTCTTCCAGATCACCTTGTTCAAAGATGTTTTTTTGTTTCTGAGCGTGATGAGCCCAGACACCGGCATAGCAGTCCGCCTGTAACTCCAGCAGCACTGAGAGTTTATTTGAGTCTTGTTTGCTAACCCGTGATTGTAGCTGCATGATCTTGTCTGAGGTGCCCAGTTGTTTCTGAACATGATGCGCAATTTCATGGCCGATAACATAGGCTTGTGCAAAGTCACCGGGCGCACCCATTTGCTTTAACTCATTGAAAAAACTCAGGTCGATATAGACTTTCTGATCCCCCGGACAATAGAATGGCCCGCTGGCTGCTGTGGAATAACCGCAGGCAGACTGGATTTGATCATTATAAAGTACCAGCTTAGGCTCGCGGTAGCTTAGTCCGGAATTTTTAAACAGTGGGTTCCATACATCTTCAGTTTGGGCAACCACTGCTGATACGAAATCTGCACTTTCCTGGCTGGCTGCTGATCGTTGTGTTGGTTGCTGCTGTGAGTCGCCTCCTGTCATGCCCAGCATTTGGGTTGCATCACCCCCGATGAACCAAACAAATAACATCATCAGTAACAAACCGATGCCCCCAAGTTTTGCCGGTCGACCCACGCCACCGCCACGCCGATCTTCGATATTGGTACTGCGTCTGCCTGATCTCCAGCGCATGACGATTTCTCCTTTAAAAAAATTGATGGAACTTTTGTGAAGTAATTATTTCACAGAAACATCGTAAGCGCAGTGTTACTGTGAAAGTTGGAAGCTTTCATGCTTGCGGGATGAAGTTTTTTCATGGGCGTTAGTGTCAACGTTTATCTGGTCCACGCGTTATCAAAGGAAGATGCCCAGCAAGTTGCTGCAAGGGATTTGGACGCAGATGGTCAGGTTTAATTAGCCAGATATTCTACAATAAATGTGGAACGGGGTTATAGCAGGGAGCAAAAGGAGCATGACCTGAAACCACAGATAGAAATGGATCACTTTCTCAGAAGTGTTGAGCGACGTGCTTTTGTCACAGCACGTATGGCGACAAAAGATGGGGAAGAGGCTTTGGATATTGTGCAGGATGCAATGTTAAAGCTTGTTCAGAAATACGGAGATCGTCCTGAATCTGAATGGGGAGCGTTATTTAACAGCATTTTGCATAGCAAAATTCATGACTGGTACCGGCGAAGTACTGTAAGAAATCGCTGGAGGGTTTTTTTCGGCCTAAATTCTGATGGACGGACTGATTCTCCAGATGAACGCGTGCCGCAAACCCAGTTTCCGGAACCCGATCACCAGATGAGTAGTGACTTATTAGGTGAGCATCTGAATGATCTGATTGCACAACTTCCGTTGCGCCAGCAACAAGCCCTGATTCTTAGGGCATGGGAGGGTTATAACATTGCGCAAACAGCAAAAATTATGAAGTGTTCGGAAGGTAGTGTGAAAACGCACTATTCACGGGCAATACATTCACTGCGGGAAAAGTTAGGAGACTACGATGTATAAAGAAGCGGAAGTTGAGTTGCTCGATAAGGTCAGACGGGGGTTGACTGAGCAATGTGACGAACTGCCGGAGGTAACGCTGAGGAAGCTGGATGTTATGCGTAGTAACGCATTGAATACATCTGTTCCTAAACAGCGATTTTTGGGGCAGGCCCTGTCGGGTATACCATTTGCCCCATTGTCGGCTGCATTGTCTGCCGGGGTTCTGGGGGTTGCTTTATTGATGACGCAGGGTAGCGATATCGAGAAAACAATCAGTGATGAAGATGTACTGATGTCTAATGAGGATATGGAGTTCCTGGAAAACCTGGAGCTATATGAGTGGCTGGATGCTGAATACGGGTAGGTGAATGATGAAGAAAAGGAAGGGATTCCTTGTGATGGCGTTACTATTGGCAGCATGGGTAGCGCCGGTGAGTGCAGAGGATAGCGCTGATGAAATTGTTGCAATGATCAGTTGGTGGGAAGAGTATGGCCGGTATTGGGAGGAGGTGGGTGTTGATCGTTCGTTAACCGAAACAGACGAAGAGGCGGCCTTTGCTTGGTTAAGTGATTTGTTCACTGATTCCGGAAGGAGAACCCAATGAGTGTGCGGGTTCATAATGAATATCTCCTCTTTTTGTTGGCCTTTTTTTTGGCACTCCAGATTTTTCCGGGTAAAGTGCACGCAGGCGGTGTCAGCTGGAATCAGTTAAGTAGTCAGGAAAAAAATGTGTTAGGTGACTTCAAGCAGCGTTGGAGTAAATATTCTGCCTATAAGCAAAAAAAGTTACGTCGTTGGGCTAAAAAGCCGTTATCAGCGCGTCGCTTAATTAAAAAACGCTTCAAGCAATGGTCAGCACTAGGTGTTGCGAGCAAAGCGAAAATTAAGCTGGAGTTGCAACGCTATAAAAACATGCCCCACAGTAAGCGCATAAAATTAAAAGCATGGTGGCGGTGGGTGAAAAAGCTTCCGGCTTCTGTGCGGCGTAAGCTAGAGCAAAAGCTTCCGGGGATGACCAAAGCACAAAAGAAGGAGTATATTCGTCAGTTGGAAAAGAAATACGGCCCACGCTGATAGGTTACTTAAGTGCTACTTACTGTGAAAGTCGAAGACCTTCATGCTTGCGGGGTGAAGTTCTTTTATGTGCATTACTGACCACTTGTCATTAATATTAGTGACTCTTTCCTGATGCTTGCTGCAATTTATGGTGAGTTATTCGCATACTGTCATTTGAGTAAAGGGCATTACAAAATGAGTTTTGACACTAATGAGCTTTGAATTTGCACTGGATGCATGGCAGCGTGGAGAACGGCAGTCTGCTATTGCCATCTGGCAGACATTGGCAGAAGAAGGTGATGCGCGCTCTCAGTACAACCTGGGTGTGTTGCTGGATAACGGTTCTGGCGTTGAGCGTAATCCTGAGCTGGCTGCTTACTATTACCGGCAGGCTGCCGAACGCGGTTATGCTGATGCTGCCTTAAACCTGGCTATTATGCTGGATGAAGGTGATGGCATCCCTCAGGATGCGAGTAAAGCTGTGCGCTGGTATTGGGTAGCGGCAGAGCAGGGCAATGCGCAATCTCAGTTTAAGATTGGTTTGAAGTTTGATACCGGAGATGGGCTTCCTGCTGATACCGAACAGGCAACAAAGTGGTATTACGAAGCTGCGAAGCAAGGTCACTCGGAAGCCTGTAATAACCTGGGTCGCTGTTTTGCGATGGGGGAAGGTGTTGAGCGAAATGATGTTGAGGCTTACAAGTGGTTTGACATTGCGGCAGAGCTGGGAGTGGCTAATGCAGCAAAATATCGGGAGCGGGTTGCCCGTGAATTAACACCGGAGCAACGCATCCGTGCTGGGAAATTATCCAAAGAATGGTTGCTTAAATTAAGGCCTCATTCAGTTTGAATGTGCTTAAAAAGCACCCTAATTTGTTAACTTATTGAAAAAGAAAGAATTAAATTTTATTAAGATTCTGTTAAGGTCTTCCCACGTAGCAAACTTTATGTTAATTTTAGCTTAACAATAAATGTAACGAAGCATTGTTAAAAATGCAGAAGTAATAGGATGTAGAGAGTTGATTTGGGGAATATGATGACTAGTCTTTTTGACTGGTCACTAACTTCCTGTAAAACCCAGAGGAGTCCTGGTTATGCACAGTCAACCGTTAGCGCCGTCACATCTTAGTGAAGCGACTATTAAAAAAACAGTAAAGTACGAAGTGAAAACAAATGATTACAGAGCCAGCATTGCTGGTGATCCTGATCCTACTGCTATACCCCATACTTCAAACACTAACTACAGTGCATCAGATCGTGATGCTACCCGTCTGTATTTACGTGAAATAGAGTTTTCTGCTTTGTTAACCCCTGAAGAAGAAATTCATTATGGACGGTTAGCCCGCGCAGGTGATGAGTTTGGGCGTAATAAAATGATTACCTGTAATTTAAGGTTGGTTGTAAAAATTTCCCGGCGTTATATGGGGCGTGGTTTGCAGCTTCCGGATCTGATTGAAGAAGGTAATCTGGGACTAATCCATGCGGTTGAGAAATTTGATCCTGAGCGGGGTTTCAGATTTTCGACTTATGCAACCTGGTGGATCAGGCAGAATATTGAAAGAGCCTTGATGAACCAGACGCGCACTATCCGTTTACCTATTCATGTTAATAAAGAATTAAATGCCTATATGCGCAAGGTGCGGGAAATGACCCAGGTTCTGGGGCGTGATCCAACACTACCGGAGGTGGCTGAAGCACTGGATAAGCCGCTGGCAAAGCTACAGAAACTCTTAAACTTCAATGAAAGTGTTGCTTCTTTAGATACACCTGTGGGTAAGGATGGTGATAGTCCTTTAGTTGATTTCGTCTCTATGGAAGAGGAGAAAGAGCCAACAGCCGTATTGGAAGAAGAGGATATTACGCAGTCTGTGGAAAACTGGCTCGGTCAGTTGGAAGAAAAACAGAAAGAAGTAATTGTGCGGCGGTTTGGTTTGCATGGTTATGAGCGCGCCACGCTGGAGCAGGTGGGTACTGAGCTAGGGTTGACCCGTGAACGTGTTCGTCAAATCCAGATGGATGCGCTGAAGCGTTTGCGGCGGATTCTTGAAAATAACGGTTTATCAGGTGAATGTCTGTTAGGTGGTTTGTAAACCTCACTGGTCGGCTCGGCTGATCAGTTCATTAGTGTCGCCTATTTTGTTTCTTGCTTCTTATTCAGGAAACAGAACGGCGGCTACGTCCCGAA
The DNA here is from genome assembly GCA_937931765.1 of uncultured Thiotrichaceae bacterium. Classification (GTDB taxonomy): domain Bacteria; phylum Pseudomonadota; class Gammaproteobacteria; order Thiotrichales; family Thiotrichaceae; genus Thiolinea. The sequence continues at coordinate 19,039 of CALHAO010000503.1, read as the reverse complement.
ACTCCGATAGCAATACATTATAGGTGCGGCAAGCGGCGTCTGTGGTCATGAATTCAAAGCCGACTTGGTGTCGGATTAGTGTCTTTTGAATTTCAGGTGCTGGCAGTTGATGGTGCTTACCGGTGCCTATTAGAATGAGTTCTGCTTGTAATTCAAATACCTCAGCTAAATGTTGCGGCTGTAAATCAGCATAGCGCAGTGGCTCCCAATCATCGATTATCCTGTCGGTATGAATAATAAAGCCTCTCTCTATACGTCGCTGGTTAGCCTGTATCCAACCCTCGCCATAGCTTTGGATGTGGTAATGCCCTTCGGCTGAATCTTCACTAAATTTCATCGGTACCTTCCTGATTATCTGCTTAACACCCCGGCATCCTGCTAAGGATCATTGACAGTCCACAGGCTGAATTGTAATGTTGCCCGCTTTCCCTTGTTTCTGCGAAAGTCATGGACTTTCATACTTGGGAGTGAAATTCTTTTATTTGCGTTACTTTAAATAACGTTGACACTAAGTTATTAAGTAAAGCATTGAAGACACATTGTGAGCAAGGAGTAAAAGTTAATGAAACCTGTCAAGGTTGGTTTGTTGGGGCTTGGAACTGTAGGTGGTGGTACTGCTACTGTTTTGTCGCGGAATGCTGAAGAAATCGCGCGCAGGGCCGGTCGGGGCATTGTCATTGACTATGCTGCAGCATTGGATACAAGTAATGCTGATCAACTGGGTTTGACAGAAGCGCGGCTGAGTAACAACGCGCTGGAAGTGGTGCATGACCCTGATATAGATATTGTGGTCGAGTTAATTGGTGGTTACACCCTTGCCAAAGATCTGGTGATGACCGCGATTGAAAATGGCAAGCATGTTGTGACCGCTAATAAAGCCCTGATAGCTTTGCACGGTAATGAAATTTTTGCTGCTGCCGAGGAAAAGAACGTAATGGTGGCTTTTGAAGCTGGCGTTGCGGGTGGTATTCCGGTTATTAAAGCGGTGCGTGAAGGTCTTGCAGCCAATCACATCGAATGGCTGGCGGGCATTATTAACGGTACCGGTAACTTTATTCTGACCGAGATGTTGGAAAAAGGCCGTGATTTTGCTGATGTGCTTAGAGAGGCGCAAGAGTTGGGTTATGCTGAAGCCGATCCGACGTTTGATGTGGAAGGCATTGATGCCGCGCACAAGCTGACTATTTTATCTTCGCTGGCATTCGGTATCCCGTTGCAGTTTGAGAAAACTTATACGGAAGGTATTGCCGGTATCACTGCCGAAGATGTTACTTATGCGGGTGAGTTAGGCTACAACATTAAGCACCTGGGTGTGGCGCGGCGTACTGAGCAGGGTATTGAACAGCGTGTGCATCCTACGATGATTCCTAAGCGTCGTCTGATCGCTAATGTGAATGGTGTTATGAATGCCGTGCTGGTTCATGGTGATGCAGTCGGGCCAACACTTTATTACGGTGCCGGAGCCGGAGCTGAGCCTACTGCGTCTGCGGTAGTGGCTGATATTATCGATGTGGTGCGGGCGATGACCTCCGACCCGAATAATCGTGTGCCTCATCTGGCTTTCCAGCCATCAACGCTAGCGGATACACCGATTCTGTCTATTGATGATGTGGAAACAGCTTTTTACCTACGCATGCGTGCAGCGGATCGTCCGGGTGTTTTAGCCGATGTGACACGGATTCTGGGTGATCGTGATATTAGTATTGAGGCATTTATCCAGAAAGAACCGGCGGCAGGGGAGCAGGATGTTGATATTATTATGCTCACCCAGCGGGTGCGTGAAGGTAATATGAATGAGGCCATTGCGGCTATTGAAGCGCTGGATACCATTGATGGCAATATTGCCCGTATCCGTGTTGAGTCACTGGGCTGAGGCATCGTTACTATGAAATACATATCAACCCGTGGCCAATCACCTGCTCAGTCATTTAGCGAAATATTGTTAGGTGGTTTAGCACCTGATGGTGGTTTGTATTTGCCGGAAACTTATCCGCAGTTTGATACAGCGGATTTGTCCCGCATGCGCGGCATGAATTACCGTGATCTGGCGTTTGAAGTTCTCTCTCGGTTTGCGACAGATATTCCAGCGGCTGATTTGCGGGATATTGTTGATCGCACTTATACGGCGGAGGTGTATTGTAATACCCGTCCGACTGAGAATGCTGAAGATATTACTCCGTTACATACGCTGGAAGAAGACCTGCATTTGTTGTGCCTGTCTAATGGCCCGACGATTGCCTTTAAAGATATGGCGATGCAGTTACTCGGTAATCTGTTTGAGTACGTGCTGGCGAAAGCGGGGCGGGGCATCAATATTCTGGGGGCGACTTCCGGTGATACCGGTTCCGCCGCTGAGTACGCGATGCGTGGCAAACAGGGTGTTAATGTTTTTATGTTGTCACCGCATGAAAAAATGAGCCGCTTCCAGACTGCACAGATGTTTAGTTTGCAGGATGAAAATATTCACAATATTGCGGTTCGGGGTGTATTTGATGATTGTCAGGATATTGTCAAGGCAGTGTCCAATGATCACGAGTTTAAGCAGTCGAACCAGATTGGTGCAGTGAACTCGATCAATTGGGGGCGCATTGCTGCTCAGGTTATTTATTATTTTAAAGGCTATTTTGCGGCGACGACTTCAAATGAGCAAAAGGTCAGTTTTTCTGTGCCATCCGGAAATTTTGGTAATGTGTGCGCTGGACATATTGCACGCATGATGGGTTTGCCGGTAAAACATTTATTGGTGGCTACCAATGAAAATGATGTGTTGGATGAGTTTTTCCGCACTGGTGTGTATCGCCCACGTGGTTCGGTGAATACTTATCACACCAGTAGTCCGTCAATGGATATTTCCAAAGCTTCAAATTTTGAGCGTTTTGTGTTTGACCTGACTGGACGTGATGCTGCGCAGGTGAGTGAATTGTGGGGTGCTGTTGAGCAGGGTGGGGCATTTGATCTGAATGAATCCGGGCTGTTCGCTAAGGTGGGTGATTTTGGTTTTCAGTCAGGTTCCAGTGCGCACAGTGATCGAATTAACACGATTATAGGGGCCTGGACTGTGTGGCGGGTGATGATTGATACACATACAGCGGACGGCTTGAAAGTGGCGTTGGAGCATCGTGAGAAAGGTGTGCCAATGATTGTATTGGAAACCGCGTTGCCTGCTAAATTTGAAGAAACCATTCGTGAAGCATTGGATCGTGATCCCGTGCGCCCTGCGGGTATGGGAAATATCGAAGATCTGCCGCAGCGCTTTGAGGTAATGGATGCTGATGTTGATGCTATCAAGCGATTTGTCGTTGAGCGAACAGTGTAATGACTAAAACCTCGGGTATTAGCCAGAAAGAACTGGTGCAGACAGTGTTAAAATCACCTGTGCACTTTCTGGCCTTTGGGTTTGGTAGCGGTTTGTCACCTAAAGCGCCCGGAACAGTAGGCACGCTGGCAGCTGTTCCTTTATATTTGCTGATGGTTCAGTTACCGCTGACCTATTATGTGCTGACGCTGGTGGTGGCAATTGTTGTCGGTGTTTGGTTGTGTGGTGAGTCAGCTCGTTTGTTGGGTGTGCATGATCATGGTGGTATCGTCTGGGACGAATTTGTTGGTTTCTGGCTAACCATGCTGATGGCCCCTGCGGGCTGGGTGTGGATTGTGGTGGGTTTTGCCTTATTTCGCTTGTTTGATATTTGGAAGCCCTGGCCGATTCGGGTGATTGATCGGCAAGTTGAGGGTGGCTTGGGTATTGTGCTGGATGATATTCTGGCTGGGGTATATGCTCTGGTCGTGTTGCAGGTGCTGGCATTCGCAGTGGGCAGCTAGTTGCACACAAAGATTCGTTAAATTATTTCTTAATGGTTTTATTGTTGATTTGATCGGCATTGGTCGACCCTCTTTGTTTTTCTGGAAAAAATATGAAAGTCAGAACTCGTTTTGCTCCCAGTCCGACTGGTTATTTGCATATTGGCGGCGCACGGACTGCGCTATTTTCATGGTTGTACGCCAGAAAAATGGGCGGGGATTTTATTCTTCGTATTGAAGACACGGATATTGAGCGCTCGTCTCAGGAATCCGTTGATGCCATTCTCGAAGGCATGGCCTGGCTGGGGCTGGATCATGATGAGGGGCCGTTTTATCAGACGCAGCGCTTTGATCGTTATAAGGAAGTGCTACAACAGTTATTAGACAGTGGGCAGGCGTACCATTGTTATTGCAGCCGCGAAGAGCTTGATGAGCTACGTGCGACGCAGATGGCCAGTAAACAAAAGCCACGTTATGACGGTCGTTGGCGTGATAGTGATGCGCCGCCGCCTGAAGGTGTTGATCCGGTAGTGCGTTTTAAGAATCCGCTGGAAGGCGCGGTTGAGTTCGATGATCAGGTGCGTGGTAAAATCACCGTCAGTAATGCGGAGCTTGATGATCTGATTATTGCCCGTTCAGACGGCACGCCGACCTATAATTTCACAGTGGTAGTGGATGATATTGATATGGGCATCACCGATGTTATTCGTGGTGATGACCATATTAATAACACACCGCGCCAGATTAATATTATGCGTGCATTAGGCTTTGAGCCACCACGCTTTGCACATGTGCCAATGATCCTGGGGCCGGATGGCCAGCGTTTATCCAAGCGGCATGGCGCTGTAGGCGTGATGCAGTACCGCGATGATGGTTTTACTCCGGAAGCTTTACTGAACTACCTGGTGCGGTTGGGTTGGTCGCATGGTGATCAGGAAATATTTTCCAAAGCTGAAATGATTGAGTTGTTTTCAATGGAAGCACTCAATCGTACGCCATCAGCGATTAATCAGGAAAAGTTGATGTGGTTAAGTCAGCATTACCTGAAAAATTTGCCGGAAGCTGAAATTGTTAGTCAGCTGCAGTGGCATTTACAGGAGCAGGGGCTGGATACCAGCGATGGGCCTGAGTTAGCTGATGTCGTGGTTGCGCAACGTGAACGGGCAAAAACACTGGTCGATCTAGTGGCTTCCAGTCGTTATTTTTATGAAGATGTGACCGAGTACGATGCAAAGGCGGTTAAAAAGCAATTTAAGGCTGATACAGCGGGCTACCTAAGCGTAGTTCATGATGTGCTGGCGGCATTGCCATCATGGAATGACGAGGCCATACACGCAGCCATACAGCAGGCCTGTGAGCAGCTTGATGTTAAGTTGGGTAAAGTCGGAGGGCCTATACGTATTGCGGTTACCGGTAGTGGGTCATCGCCTTCATTGGAAGTTACCTTGCGCCTGATCGGGCGCGAGCGTTCACTTCAGCGAATTCAGCGGGCAGTCAACTTTATTCAAAAAAACGACTAAAGAGGCTTGACAGATAAGGGGCATTAAAGCAAAATGCGCACCTTCTTCGGAGGGGCTATAGCTCAGCTGGGAGAGCGCTACACTGGCAGTGTAGAGGTCAGCGGTTCGATCCCGCTTAGCTCCACCAATTAGCCATTTTGATGGTTGTTTATCACCCTTCGGAGATTTACAATGGTCTTACTGGGTAAAATTAGTTTTTATGCAGGACTGTTTTTGTCAATACTTGGAGTCGTCGCTGGATTTGGCCTCATGTTTGCAGAAATAGATAACTGGGCAAAGTTTTTCTTTGTGCTTGTTCCACTTGGCTTCTTGTTTCTTTTTGCCGGGTTAACAACAGGATTACTTTTTGGCCCCAGAGACAGTGAGAAAAGTTAGATAAACGACGTCCCTATCGTCTAGAGGCCTAGGACACTGCCCTTTCACGGCGGCAACCGGGGTTCGAATCCCCGTAGGGACGCCACTTTTCTAACAGTAACACGCATGTAGGAAATACACCCTGCAAGCACGAGAGTCTATGACTTTCACAGTAAGTTGCAATAATCTGCGTCCCTATCGTCTAGAGGCCTAGGACACTGCCCTTTCACGGCGGCAACCGGGGTTCGAATCCCCGTAGGGACGCCATTTATTGTGAACTTATATTCCTCCCGATCACTCTAATCTTTTATACCTTAACGGTTATCATTTCTTACTTTATTCAGTCGCAGTTGCGCCTATAATGAATAAAATTAATGGGCAATTAAATTAAAGGTGGAGGCGGTTTATGCGCGTCAGTCGCATGGTACATATAGTAGGCATTGTTTTTTTCATTTTATGCTGCGGTTTTTCCGTGGGTATGGCTGCTGAAGATACACCCACCGAATCAAAACTTCCTGTTTATAGTAATGACGATCTATTGTCACGGATGTTAATTGTTCAGGCATCTGAACAATTATTGAATGGCATTCCTGCGCTCAGCGTTACTTTTTCACAGCACCTTGATAATACGGCTCAGTTTGATCAGTTTTTTACGGTGACTGAAAATGGCCAGGCGCTTAAAGGCGGCTGGGTGCTCGCTACTAATCCACGCCGATTATACTTCCCCCACATTCAACCAAACACTGATTACCGGATTCAGGTAAGGCCGGGGATTGAGTCTGCCAGTGGACTGAAGCTGAAATCACCTGGCGACTTTAAAGTGAAAACCCGTGATATAAAGTCCGCTTTTGATTTTGCAGCGCGTGGCAGTATTTTGCCAGCGCAATTGACTGAAGGGTTACCTATTCGGGTAGTGAATGTGCCTGAATTGGACATTGAGTTTTTACGTGTCAAACCTGAAAAACTTAAGTCAGTTTTACGGTCTATGCGTCTGGATCATTCGATCAGAAGCTGGAAGCTTAATGAGGTTCATGATCTGACTGAGAGTGTTTATAGCGGTCGTTATACCACTGATGCACGGCGTAATGCCCGTGAAACTATGCTGCTGCCCGTTGAATCTATTGCTGTGCTTAAAGAGCCAGGCCTTTATTTTGCGGTGATGCGTGAGCCGGGTCGTTTCACGGAAAGTGCTTACCGGATTACGCATTTCGTGGTAACTAATATTGGTCTTCATGCGCGTCTGTATAAGAAAAAATTGGAAGTGTTTGCACGTGAACTAAGTAGTGGCAAGCAGTTGGCTGATGTTGTGCTGAAGTTGCACGGTGCGGAAGAAATACTTCAGGCAGAAACTGATGAAAAAGGTCATGGGACATTTGATTTTCGACCCAAAGCTGCTTCTCTGCTAACAGCAGAGTTGGAAGGCCAGTTCGCTTTTCTTGATTTACGGGAAGCGGCTATTGATTTGTCTGATTATCCGGTAACAGGCCTGCCTGATAAGGTATTAACACCTTTTGTTTATGCGCCACGTGATTTATACCGTCCGGGGGAGGTAGTGGATTTATCTGTCCTGCTGCGCAACCGTGATGGATTACCGGAAGCCATTAAAAACCTGAATCTGCGCCTGGTTCGCCCAGATGCAAAACTGTTGCTTGAAACCAATCTGGCAGCACATGATGCAAAATTGGGTTATTTCAGTTATCAGTTTAATATTCCTGAGGCTGCTCCAACAGGCCTGTGGCGTGCAGAAGTTCGTATTAGCTCAAAGGATAAGTCACCGGCTCAGGTGTTCAGTTTTAATGTTGAAGAGTTCATGCCGGAACGTATGAAGCTGTTGCTGGGTAATGATCAGAAACTGCTTGAAAAGAGTGAACGTCAGATTATCTCGGTGCAAGGTGATTATCTTTATGGCGCTCCTGCGGCGGGCAATAAGCTAAAAGCTATCCGGGTGATGGAGCTGGATCGTCATCCTGTTAGTGCTTATAAAGATTATTACTTTGGGAACCCTGAGGATGAGAAGCGCTTAGTGCGCAAAGAGTTAGGCGAAATTAAGCTGGATGAAAAGGGCGGTGGATTTCTGGACATCGAACCGGTAGCTGCTGAAATTACTTCGGCGTTGAAATTACAGGTTATTGCCAATCTCAGTGAGCCGGGCGGGCGGGTAGTGACGCGTTCGATTGATGATGCTTATTGGCCAGCGAAAAGTATGGTCGGTATTGCGCCTGCATTTAAAGATGATGTCGTTGAGCGGAATTCTGAGGCGCAATTTAACATTGTCCGGGTTAATTCTGAAGGTGAATTACTGGCTGGTGAAAATCTGTCTGCGACGCTTGTTAAGGAGGATTACGAGTATTTTTGGGAATACAATGAGCAGGAAGGTTGGGCGCGTAAAGAAATACGTAACGAGTATCCTTTAACGCAGCAGAAATTCGCTGTGCTGGCCGGTGAAAAAGGTAGCCTGGTATTTCCGGTGGCTTATGGGCGTTATCGCTTGGAAGTGGAAGATAGCGACACAGGGCTGAAAAGTGTTTATGCCTTCTATGCTGGGTGGTCTGGTGGGCAGACTGTTTCTGATCGTCCTGATAAAGTGGAGTTACAGCTCGATAAGAAAGCTTATAAGGCCGGAGAAACGGTTGAGCTGAAAATTTTACCGTCTTCCGATGCAGAAGCTGTGATCACCGTTGAAGGTGATAGCCTGCTTTGGTCTGAGGTGGCTTCTTTATCAGCTAAAGGCACGACGATTAGTATCCCGGTTGGTGATGATTGGGCACGTCATGATTTGTATATTTCGGTGGCTGCCTTTAGGCCTGCCAGTGACCAAAAAAATATCACTCCAGGGCGGGCGCTAGGCATTGTGCACCTGCCGTTGGAGCGTGAAGAACGCAAGCTGGATTTGTCGATCACTGCGCCTGAAAAAGTATTGCCTGAGCAAAAGGTTAAAATTCTGATCAGTTCGGATGATCTTAAAGGCGAAAAAGCTGTTATGTCGTTGGCTGCGGTTGATGTGGGTGTGTTGAGTATTACGGATTATAAAACACCTGATCCGTGGAAGTTTTTCTTTGATCAGCACAAGTACAGTGTCGATTTATACGATGATTACGGAAAAATTATTGAGGCTGTCGAAGGAAAAAGTATACGCCAGCGCTTTGGTGGTGGTAGTACAGGGAGTGCTGGTGGTGCACGTGCGCGTGCGGATATACAAGTAGTTTCTCTCTTTCAGGATAGGGTGAGCTTCGATGAGCAAGGGCAGGCTGAGGTTGAGTTATATATCCCTGGTTTTGATGGCCAGTTGCGCTTAATGGTAGTGGGAGCCAGTGAGCAAAAAATGGGGAGTGCAGAGCAAAATATGCTGGTTGCCTCACCTGTTGTCGCTTCGATGTCCGGGCCGCGTTTTCTGGCTTCAGGTGATTCGTCTTTCCTGGCGGTTGAGTTAAATAATGTCAGTGATAGCGAGCAGCCCGTTCAGTTGGATATTGTGGCTAATAAATTTGTTGATTTTGTTGATGTTGATAGTGTTTTTGTATTGAAGCCTGGGCAGAAAGAGTTGCTTAAGCTGCCGGTAGCTGCCGGACAGAATTTTGGAGTTGGTCAGATTCGACTGAAGATGACGGGCAAAGATTTTGTGGCTAACCGGAATCTCGAAATGGCATTACGCCCACCTTATCCGGGGCAGCGTAAGCGTGAGAGCAAAGAAGTGTTGGCTGGTGCTGAGCATGTCATTCCGGTTGACTTTGTTGCTGGTATTTTGCCTGAAACATTGCAGGCTCAATTGACAGTTTCCAGTGTGCCACCTTTGCCAGTGGGAAGCGCTTTGCGTGATCTGTTGAAATACCCTTATGGCTGTCTTGAACAGACCACGAGTGGTGCATATCCCTACCTGTTTCTTGATGCGGATGCGACAGATAAGTGGGGCTTGTCGCCTCTGACAATGGAGCAGCGTAATGAACGGGTTCAGGCGGCTTTGCTGAACTTAACCGGTATGCAGTTGGGGAGTGGCTTTTTTACATTGTGGGGCAGTTACGGTTCCGCTGAGCATTGGTTAACGCCTTATGTTGCCGACTTTTTGCTGGATGCACAACGGCAGGGATTTTCGGTACCGGCTAGTTTGTCACAGCGCACACTGAAGCGCCTGGAGGCTACTTTGCAGGAAGGCTATAGCCGCCCTGTTTCCCGTTATGGTTTTTCTGATCATCCTGAGCATATGGGTTTTGCAGCCCGTGCTTATGCTGCTTATGTTTTAGCGCGTGAGAACCGTGCCAGCCTGGGTACTTTGCGTGCCCTATTAAAGAATGATGCGTCCAAAGCAGTGAGTGGCTTGCCCCTGGTGCATTTAGGCTTAGCTTTGATTCTTCAGGGTGACAAACCTAAAGGTAATGAAGCGATTCAAAGTGGTTTGAAGCTATTCCGGAATAAGGATGTTTATCTGGGCGATTATGGTAGTCAGTTGCGGGACAGGGCTATGATGCTGTATCAGCTGCTGCTGAATAATCAAAAAATTGATGATCTGGCTGGCCAGTTGAAAATACTGAGTGAGTTGGTTCATGAGCGTAATTATTTCAGTACTCAGGAGCAAGTGTTTATTTACTTATTGAGCCGGGAGCTGGAAAAACGTTCGGGTGATAGCTGGAAGGCTCAGCTGATGTTGAATGAGCAGACTTTGGCGTTGTCTCAAGCTGGTGATTACCTGCGCACTTTGTCAGCAGATGACTTTAAGAATATTAAACTGGTTTCGCAGCATGACAAGCCGCTGTATGTGAGTCTGGATGTTCAGGGTTACCCGAAGCAGGCTCCTCCTGAAAAAAGTAAACCAGTGGCTATTCAGCGTGAGTGGTTTGCTCTGGACGGTAAAAAAGTACCGGAGCAATCTGTCAAAGTGGGTGATTTATTGTTAACCCGCCTTACGGTGAAAAGTGAAAAAACACTGAATGATGCCTTGATTGTCGATTTATTGCCGTCCGGGTTTGAGATTGAAAATACTAATCTAATTGATAGTCAGGTTTTGCATAGCGTGAAACTTGAAGGCATGAGTCGTCCAGTGCTGGATTTGATTGCTGATACGCAATTGAAAACTGAAGAGTTCCGGGATGATCGTTATGTTGCGGCTTTGAAGCTCAATGCTGATGCGACCCACCACCTGTTTTATATGGTTCGGGTGATTGCTGGTGGTAATACCGTGATTCCGCCGCCTTATATGGAGGATATGTATCGTCCGGATATTCATGCTATCGGCAGCACACCAGGACGTTTATCCATTAAATAAATATGCCAAGTCCTTTTCATAAAAGCAGGTGGTTTAAGGTGGCTGGCCTGTTGCTGTTTTTATGGCTTGGGTTCATGGTGCTTGATCGCCTCTATCCATTGCCTGATCCGAACCGGATTGACAGTGTTATTGTGCTGGCTAAAGATGATACACCTTTGCGGGCATTTGCTGATCAGCAGGGTGTGTGGCGTTATCCGGTGACATTGGATGAAGTTTCACCGTTGTATCTGGAGGCGTTGCTGGGCTATGAGGATCGTTGGTTTTATTATCATTTTGGTATAAATCCGTTGGCCTTGTTGCGGGCAGGACAGCAGTGGATTAAGTATGGCCGGATTATTTCTGGTGGCTCCACGTTAACTATGCAGGTTGCACGTATTCTTGATCTGCATTCGCGTTCGGTGTCCGGAAAGCTGCAGCAAATGTTCAGAGCTTTGCAGCTTGAATGGCATTATAGCAAAGATGAAATCCTGACTTTTTACCTGAACCTGGCTCCTTTTGGCGGGCCGATTGAGGGCGTTCAGACAGCTAGTTATGCTTATCTGCATAAGCCGGTAAAGGTGTTGAGCCACGCCGAAGCAGCTCTGCTGGCTGTCTTGCCGCAGGCTCCCTCACGTTTGCGTCCGGATCGTCACCCCGAAAAGGCACAGCGTTACCGTGATAAGTTACTGGCACGTATGGAAACGTTGGGTATCTGGAGTGCTGAGGTGGTGGCTGATGCGCGGATAGAAAATGTGTTTAAGTCCGGGTTCCGTCAGCCACTGAAAGCGCCTTTGTTTGCCCGCAGGGTAAAAGATATTGAGCAATATCAGGGGCAAGCCCGTATTCAAACGGCTCTAGATGCTGATTTTCAATGGGCGGTTGAGGATATTATTCACTCACGGTTAGGAGTTTTGCCGCCTCATGCTTCTGCTGCCGTGATGATCATGGAAAATCAAACGGGTCTGGTCAGGGCTTATGCCGGTTCTGCTGACTTTCTTTCTCAACAGCGTTCTGGCCATGTGGACATGGTACAGGCCTTGCGTTCGCCGGGGTCCACGCTTAAGCCCTTTTTGTATGGATTGGCGATGGATGAAGGCTTAATTCATTCTGCCAGCCTGCTGAGTGATGTGCCCCTGAGGATTGCCGGTTATGCACCAAAGAATTTCCGGGGTGATTATTTAGGTGCTGTCACCGTGAGCCGGGCGTTGCAGGAATCCCTGAATGTACCGGCGGTTGACATGCTGCAACGGGTAACGCCGGTTGTGTTTGATGCCCGGCTGCAGAATGGCGGCATTACTTTGACTTACCCTGAGCATGAGTCGCCAAATTTAAGTCTGATCCTGGGTGGGGCTGGTACCCGTTTGGAAGATTTGGTCAGAGGATTTAGCGCATTCGCCCGTTCGGGTATCACCATCAAGCCCCGTTACACGACGCAAGACGCTATAGAAGAGCGGCGTGTTCTTTCGCCGGAGGCTAGCTGGATAATCAACGATATTTTGAGTGGTATTGAGCCGCCCACGGGCTTTTCATCACGAGGCATGCGTTTGTCCTGGAAAACCGGAACCAGTTATGGTTTTCGTGATGCCTGGTCAATTGGAGTCAATGAACGTTATACCGTGGGAGTTTGGACAGGCAGGCCTGATGGTACGCCCTTGCCAGGTCAGTTCGGTGCGCGTGCGTCAGGGCCTTTGTTATTTGAGGTTTTTCAGGTTTTGCCCAGGCCACGCAGGTCATTAAAAAAGCCGTTGAGGGTGTCAGGTCAGAAAATTTGTTGGCCATTGGGAGGCGCTATTGAAGATACGAAAGCAGGGCAGTGCCACCAGATGCATCAGGCTTGGGTGGTCAATGATGGTGTTCCTCTGACGTTGTCGAGTTTACGTGATCGTTCCTGGTCAGCGCACTTAAAAGGGTTTTGGGTCAATCCAGTGACCGGTTTGCGTGTTAATGCCAGTTGTCATAGCGAGCAGCGTGTATGGCGTAGTGCTGTGCAGTGGCCGTTTGAGTTGTTTCCCTGGTTGTCATCAACGTTGATTGAACAAATGCGCCTGCCTGGTTTTGATGCATCTTGTCCCGGAGCTTTGTTGTCTTCGAAAGCAAGATCGTTGTCGATAGAAAGTTTTGTTGATAATAGTATTGTGCGTCTGCCTCAGGTTGCGAACAGTGAAGGCATCGAGCTGGAATTGCAGGCAGTCGGCGGGCAGGGTGAGTATAATTGGTTAGTGGATGGTTATCCTGTTGGTCAGGATGCAGGGGGACGCGGCCTACGCCATACTTTTTCTGAGCCGGGTGAATATGAGTTGATGGTGATGGACGAGGCAAGCAATGTTGATAAGATCAATATCAGAATTGCCAGATAGGTATGTTATGAAAAATATGCTGATTATCTTGTTTTATGGCGTCAGACCGGAAGGTGTAAGCGTACTCTGGCACCAACATAAGGTGAAACCAGTAATTCTATGCGGCCATTGACGGCAGAGATTATCTCGGTGCTTACCGCGAGTCCGATACCCTGGCCTTCTGTTTTGCTGTCTTCACGAATGCCGCGTTTTAATAATTTAGAAGGGTTTTCACTTGGGAAGCCCATGCCATCATCATCAATGTCGATTACCAGCATGTCATTATCGCGATAGGAGGATATTTCGACCAGCTTGTCACAGAATTTGCAGGCATTGTTCAGCAGATTGCCAAATAACTCCATCAGATCTTCGTTATCTAACCGGCACTTTGAATATTCATCGACATTAATGCGGATCTCAAACTCTTTATCCCGATGGACTTTTTTCATAGTCGCTGCTAGTCGGGTGAGTAATGGTCGTATAGGTTGCGCCATAATAATGGCGTTATCCGTTGTGACCATAGCTTTGCGTAATTGCCTGGAGATAATTTCCTGCATGTATTCCATTTCGCTGGCAATACCGGCCAGACCAGGGTGGTTTGCCGGAATGTCGTGGAAATTATCACTGCCGATATGTGATTGGATGGCTGCTAAAGGTGTTTTCAGGCTGTGTGCAAGGTCATCCAGTGCATCTTTGTAGCGCTGTTTCTGGCCTTTTTCGTGTCCAATCAGTGCGTTAATTGTATTTTTAATGGGCACCAATTCATCGGGGTATTCATTGGTAATCAGTCCTTTATTACCATTCTCAATATCACGGACTTCTTCTTCAAATTCACGGATGGGGTGCACAACCCAAAAGCTTGAAGCCAGTTGTGCGATAAGAATGAGGATAACGGATACAAAAAACAAGATAGCAAATACCATAATCAGGTCGCTGATTTCACGCCCTACTTCTTTGGTAGAGGCGGCTACGACAAAAATATAGTCTGATTTTTTGTTGGTTTTTGATTCAGCGTTGAGATTAAAAGAGAATGTTTGGGCAGCAACCATATAAGGTGCAGGCCCTTCATCAGAGTTGGCCTGAGGCACTGACTGCATACTTTTTGCTTCTGGTGTGTAGGAGTCAGTTTTGGGGCGGGCTGCAATTTCTTTGAAATCAAAAAGAGCAAAGTCTTCAGAATTTCGGCTGTCGCTGGTACTCCAGACAATTTTTTGCTCATCCACACCCCAGATGTAAGCGAACCTTTCTTTGCTGCTTTGTGCGAGCTGCCTGGCACTGACGAAAATTGAAGCCTCATCCCGGTTGCTTTCACCGATTGTGAACGTGCCGCCCTTTGGTTCAACGTTGAACTCAATATAACCCAGTAGGTTATATGAGGTGCTTTCCAGGTCAGCAATAATCGCATCAGTTTTACGGTGATAGATATTCATGCTCAGTAGAATGCCGAGAATAAGAATACCTACCACAATAATTGTGAAGCCGCTGACCAATTGGCGGCTACGCAGCGACCCCATCATTTCGAATTGATAGTTCTCTGGCAGTCCAGCGTAAAACGATAACCACGCCCACGCAGTGTTTCAATAGGCTTTAAGGTGTCGTCTTTGTCCAGTTTCTGGCGTAAGCGACGAATAAATACTTCAATGACGTTGCTATCACGATCCGTATCTTCTTCATAAAGACTGTCCGTCAGGTGAGTCTTGGAAATAACCTGGCCAGCGTGCATCATCAGGTGTTCAAGAACACGGTACTCATAGGCGGTCAGGGTGATTTCATTTTCATCGACGTATACGCGCTGTTCGGTTAGATTCAGTCTTACCGGCGGGCAATTTAGCTCTGATTGCGTCCAGCCTTGTGTTCTGCGTAGTAATGCGCGGAGACGAGCGGCCAGTTCTTCACTATGGATAGGTTTGACGAGGTAATCATCAGCACCTGCTTCCAGTACTTCCACTTTTGTTTCCCAACGATCACGTACAGTAAGGGTGACAATCGGATATTCCAGGCCTTTTGCCCGGACATTTTTGATAATTTCGAGGCCCGTTACATGAGGTAAACCTAGATCAACGACAGCAATATCAATGGGATACTCCGTCGCAATATAGAGTCCTTGTGCTCCGTCTGCTGCTACATCAACGGTAAAGCCATTTTTTTTCAAATCAGCAGCTAATTGCTCTCGGATCGGAGCTTTGTCTTCAACTATAAGTACGCGCATATTTTATATTTCTTTGTTTGAATAGGTTGTTAAACATCATGAGTACCGTTACATGCAAAAGCCCTATCTTGCGCGGCATCAGTCGTGATGATCGTATCATACATTGAAAACTGCTTAATAAAAAACCATATTTACCAGACAAGAATGTGAGCTAATGGTTCCTTGTCTGGTCATAAGTTTGTGTACAACACTAGTCACGGCAGGCAACGCGGATAATTCTGAATTCTCCGTCCAGCCCCATTGATTTGACTGTGTGGCAATCAGGTCCACCTGAGCCATCGGAGCTAATGTGTAAAATTCTGCCTGGCCATTTGTCCCTGACTTTCTTCATAATTGATGACTTTCTGATCGGTTCTTCGGGCTTGGAACGTTTCATATCAATTTTGTAAGGCACGTATTCTTCAGCATAGGACGTATGCGCCGAAAAAGCTGTGCCAATTACAGTAGCAAGCACAAGTGCTTGCAAAAATATAGCTTTGGTCTTAACCATATTGGTTAAACCCCCCCAGGTTTAATTAAATATGCAGCCCTGCTCACCACAGATGAACGGACTATGTGTCTAAAATAGTTAGGTCTATTATAAGTTTGGTTTATTAATAAAAAATTAATGAAGAGCAATTTTTATATAAATCTCCTGAAACAATCGTTAAATTGATTTTAGACAGGTTGCCAAAAAAGGTCAATTATTAAGCTTTACTATAATTTTTTTCTATTGATGGTATAATTTTTATTATGAGTCTTCTGATATTTCAAATGCCACAAAGAGAGTTAGCTTTTCTTTAATTATTTATTGTGTTTATATTTTTTTATCTGAATAATTAATAATTTGGGTAGCATTGTTAATGAAAGTAGATATTAGTAGTGGGCTTATTGAGCCTGCCAGGCAGAACCCTTCGCCCAACTATGATAACCGGCCAGAGAGCGTGCTGCCCTCATTGATCGTGATTCACAATATCAGTTTGCCCCCGGATGAGTTTGGTGGGAGTGGTATTGATCAGTTGTTTACCAATAGCCTTAATCCGGGTGATCACCCTTTCTATGAGGAAATATGTCATTTGAAGGTGGCCAGCCACTTGTTGATTCGGAGGGATGGTGAGGTTGTTCAGTATGTGCCTTTCCATAAACGTGCTTTTCATGCAGGTATTTCTTGCTACCGGGAAAGAAACAATTGTAATGATTTTTCTATTGGAATTGAATTGGAGGGTAGTGATTTTGTCCGGTTTACCGCCGTGCAGTACCAGCAATTGATAGCTGTAATAACCAGTCTTTGTGAGACTTATCCCACATTAAAACGTGAAAACATTACGGGCCATCAGCACATAGCACCCGGAAGAAAAACTGATCCTGGGCCATTTTTTGATTGGAAAATTCTTTCTGATAGCCTTCTGGTTTCATTACCTGCCAAAGCTTGATGTCGTGTTTTTGCTACCAAAAGACTTTTTGGTGCGGAAAAATTCACTAAGCTAACCTATAATCTGTAATCGAGTGTTGCTAAACCCCAACAAGTTTAGCCGTTTCAGTGTTTTGAGTCCCGTTAAGGGAGAGGGATTTTATGAAATCAATATCTACTAAAAATTTATTATCGTCTGTGTCTCGGCGCCAGTTTTTGCTATTTCCTGTTGCTGTTTGGGGAAGTCGCGTTTTTGCTCAGGAGACTCCTGCTACAACACCTGAAGCTCCTGAAGCTCCTGCCACATCACCTGAGGCTACCGGTCGGTGCCCTTTGAATAGTGGCGGGCCATCTTTATTAGGTACCAGATGGCGTCTATTTTCTATCTACGGTAACCGTGCGCCTTCCGAGCTGAAAATCACTATGGAAGTAGAAGAAAAATCAATGGTGGGTATGGGTGGGTGCAATAATTACTCCGCCAACTTTGCTCAGGTGGGCAACCGTGGATTTAAGGTAAATAAAATTAATCAGACACGCAGGGCGTGTGAAAGAATCCGCCCAAGTGCTGGTGCTCCTACTATTAATGTAGGTACTTGGGAGGGTAGTTATCTCCGTGTGCTCGGGCGTGCCGGTAGTGTCGAACAAGTCGGTGCTACTTTGCAGTTCTATGACTTCAATGGTAAGCCTTCGGTGATTTTTGCTAAGCAATATGGCACTGGTTAGTTGGTAAGATTATGCCTGTTGATATAGCCTGAAATCCTGGCTGGGAAATCAGGCTTTTTTTATTTCCATATATCAAAAACACTGTATGTCCCGTCAGGCTTTGTTGTTATGATATGCGGTTTTTATCAAAGTCAGCACTTAGCGGACAATGTCGCAGGAGATAGGCAGTATGTTTTCAATTCAAATGGGTATCGCCGGATACGATGATGAATTGTGGGATTCCATTAGTGCAGAAGCAAAACGTCAGGAAGAGCACATTGAACTGATTGCCTCTGAAAATTACGCCAGCCCGCGTGTTATGGAAGCGCAGGGTTCTGTGTTGACCAATAAGTACGCCGAAGGTTATCCCTCTAAACGTTATTATGGCGGCTGTGAGCACGTCGATGTAGCAGAAGCTTTAGCCATTGAGCGTGCCAAGGAATTATTTGGTGCAGATTATGCCAATGTTCAGCCACACTCAGGCTCTCAGGCCAATGCGGCTGTTTATATGGCGTTGCTGAATCCGGGTGATACAGTATTGGGTATGAGCCTGGCACATGGTGGGCATCTGACGCACGGTGCGAAGCCGAATTTTTCCGGAAAAATTTATAACGCTGTTCAGTATGGTATTGATGCTGAAGGCTATATTGATTACAACGAAGTTGAGCAACTGGCGGTTGAGCATCAGCCAAAGATGATTGTGGCTGGCTTTTCTGCTTATTCACGTAAAATTGATTGGCAGAAGTTCCGGGATATTGCTGACAAAGTTGGTGCTTACCTATTGGTTGATATGGCTCACGTTGCTGGCTTGGTGGCCGCTGGTGTTTATCCTAGTCCGATCCAGATTGCTGATGTGTGTACTTCAACTACGCATAAAACCTTACGTGGCCCACGTGGCGGCATTATTCTGTGCAAGTCGAATCCTGAGTTGGAAAAGAAGTTCAACTCACTGGTATTTCCGGGTACTCAGGGTGGCCCGCTGATGCATGTGATTGCGGCTAAAGCGGTGGCGTTTAAAGAAGCACTGGAGCCGGGTTTTACTGATTATCAAAAACAAGTGGTGGCGAATGCCAAAGTATTGGCTGAGGCGTTGATGGCTCGTGGTTACAATATTGTATCCGGTGGTACGGATAATCACCTGATGTTAGTTGATCTGATTGCCAAAGGTATTACCGGTAAAGCGGCTGATGCGGCATTGGGTCGGG
This sequence comes from uncultured Thiotrichaceae bacterium, assembly GCA_937931765.1. Lineage (GTDB taxonomy): Bacteria > Pseudomonadota > Gammaproteobacteria > Thiotrichales > Thiotrichaceae > Thiolinea. The sequence goes on along the minus strand of CALHAO010000503.1, from coordinate 289 downwards.
CGAATATTACGGTGAATAAAAACGCTGTGCCTAATGACCCTGAGTCCCCATTCGTGACCAGTGGTATTCGTGTGGGCACACCTGCGATCACTACCCGTGGTTTTAAAGAAGATGAATGCCGTGAACTGGCTGGCCTGATGGCTGATGTTATGGATAATATCGAAGATGATGCAGTGATTGAGCAGGTTAAAGCTAAAGTAGTGGCTATCTGCCAGCGTTTTCCTGTTTATACGGTATAAATAATGCGTTGTCCGTTTTGTGGTGCTGACGATACGCGGGTGATTGATTC
>CALHAO010000502.1 GCA_937931765.1 uncultured Thiotrichaceae bacterium | reverse complement strand
GTATAAAACCAGATTTCATCCTGCTTTTTATCAGCCAGTGGGTGAAAACTATAGAGCAATTCTGTCATGCTCTTTTTTCCAGTTGCTTCCGCATCCGTGCTTTTACATCACTCGCACGACTCACCACAAAATCCTCATCAGGAGTTTGCATACGCTCCTCTAAATGATTGCCCAACCATTGGGTATCTGAACTTTGTGAGCGCAAATCATTGCGAATCAAGTCACGCAAATAATCACTGGCACTGGAGTAACGCCCGGACTGCACTTGTGTGCCAACCCATTCACGAAGTTGATCAGGTAGTGAAACATTCAATGTTGCCATAACGTTTTCCTAGTTGGGAAAACATTAATTATGTACTTATTGGCAAATATTGGCAATAATATGCTTTATTTGGGTAAATATTCAGCAAGCCCCTTTCATGAAGCCAGAGAACGCCCCCATCACATCCACCGTTTCCTTGCCATACAGAGTACCTTTTCAGCGTCCATTTTCTCTATCAGACAAACCTCAAAAAGCATCCGCCGTTAACTGACCTTTGCATTGAACTAGCCCTGTTTTCGTATTTTCCCAGAAAATTTCTTTGATTTGCAGTGATTTGGCCTGATACATGGCTTCATCAACGCGCTCAAGTAATTGTTTAATATGAAAATCGTAGTCAGCTGCGATACCGCCACCAGTACTGATGTGTATGTACAATTGTTTGTGATTGATAACGCAGGGGGATTTCAGTTCATCCAGAAACAGCGCATATTGTTGCTGAATAAGCGCTGGATTGTCTGATTCAGCAATCCAGATAAATTCATCACCTCCCATACGACCCACAATGCCGGATTTACTCAGTGTTTGTTTAAATTTCTCAGCCAGATGAATTAATAACTGATCACCAGCATGATGTCCGAACGTATCATTTATCGTTTTGAATTTATTTAAATCAAACATCAGCAAAGCAAAGGAAGTTTTGTTGTCGCAGCGAGACTGAAGTGTGTTCATGATATAGGCACGACTATGCAGACCAGTCAGGGTGTCATGAGCCAGCATATACAGGTTACGTTTACGTTCTTTGCGCAACTCAATCAGCAGGTTGACCAGATAGAGAATGAAAATAAAAATCATAATCAGCAGCATGCTGGCATTTTTGAGGATTGTGCTGAATGCCCTGTCTGAATACTCACTTTCCATTGACGCGACACTATCCAGCACCTGCTTATTGATTTGTGCTTTCATTTCATTGAGCTGGTTAACCCACTGATTCAGCCAATCTGTGTCAATGGTGGCAGAATCCACTATTAGCTGTTCAACAGCCTCTACATGACTGAATGCTGTATAAATCGAATCAGATAAGCCGCTGACCTGTTGAAAAATATCATCCTGTTTCAGGCTACTGACAGTGGCAGGAAAACGATCCCGTAATGCCCGGTAGCTTTGGCGCAAAAGCTCTGTACTTTTGTGGCCATTGATATGCTGCTGTGCATCGAATAGTGTACTGCCGATTTCTCTGTCCAGCTGGATGACACTCCAGATGGTTGCTTGTTTTTGTTGATGAATGCCTTTGTAGGTCGATAACAAATTAACCGTTGTCAGAGCAACACCTAACAACAGAACCGGCCCAAGAATAACCGAAGCCAGGCTGTCGGAGTTTGACTGTCCAGGATTTTGTTTCATTAGCTCTTAAGAGAAGTAGTATTAGAAAGTTGCCCAATCCTTTAACAACAAGATGAAGCAGGCTTATTATTTTTCATTTATCGGGCGCAGATTTCCATGCTTACAGGGCATCAGCCCTACATACGTTACGCTACTTAATGGCTCATATACCCCAAAAAGGGTAAGTTAAAACAGCCATATAGTTACTTAACATGGCCTGATTTACTGTTATCTGAGTGTTACAAAATACTACTATCCAGCCTGAACTGTAAAGAAAGGCGCGCATAATTGAGAGTTATTGATCGGCATGTAAGGAGATGGAGTGGTTACTATTTTTGCAACCCAGCCAAGTCCCGGAAATACTCCAAAGCCTCAGCATTAGCCAAACTCTCCTTATTTTTCACCTCACGCCCATGCACCACATCACGCACCGCCAGCTCAACAATCTTACCACTCTTAGTTCGTGGAATATCCGCCACCTGTAACACCTTAGCCGGAACATGACGCGGCGTAGTTTTACTACGAATCTGCTGCTTAATCTGCGCCGTCAGATCTTCATCCAAGGTCAGCCCTTCACGCAGTTTCACAAACAACACCACCCGCACATCATTTTTCCATGACTGGCCAATAACGATGGATTCCAGCACCTCATCCACCAGTTCAACCTGACGATAAATCTCCGCCGTACCAATCCGCACCCCACCCGGATTCAGCACCGCATCCGAACGACCATAGATAATCATTCCACCATGCTCAGTGATTTCCACGAAGTCACCGTGACACCAGATACCCTCAAAACGCTCAAAGTACGCAGCATGATAACGACTGCCATCAGCATCATTCCAGAACCCCACCGGCATCGCCGGAAACGGCTGGGTACACACTAACTCACCTTTCTCGCCGTGAACGGGTTGTCCCTCATCATCGAATACTTCAACCGCCATACCCAAACCACGGCATTGCAGCTCACCTTTCCACACCGGCAAAATCGGACAACCCAGCGCGAAACAGGAGATAATATCTGTACCACCAGAAATCGAAGCTAACAGCACATCACTCTTGATCTGCTCATACACATAGTCATAACTTTCCGGAGCCAGCGGGCTACCGGTAGAAAACACACTACGTAACTCGCTTAGCTGGTGCGTTTTACACGGCTCCAGCCCAAACTTATTACAGGCTTCAATAAACTTAGCCGATGTGCCCAACTGGGTCATACCTTCTGCATCAGCAAAGTCATACACAATCGTTTTACCACTGGCAAATGGGCTGCCGTCGTACAGTAAGATAGTCGCATTGGAAGCCAGTCCGCTCACCAGCCAGTTCCACATCATCCAGCCACAAGTGGTGAAATAAAACAGTCGGTCATTGTCCCTGACATCAGCGTGTAAACGGTGCTCTTTAATGTGCTGCAACAGCGAGCCACCCGTGGAATGCACGATGCATTTAGGCACACCGGTGGTGCCGGAGGAGAACATAATAAACAGCGGATGATTGAATTGAACCCGCTGATAGGTCACAGGTACAGCATCGAAAGCCGCACTAAACTCATCCCAGCCGATTCCGTCACGAATACCTTGTGTATCCGGCTCGTCAGTAATGTAAGAAACCACCACCGTCTTTGTTACCGTAGGTAAACGCTCAACTACACTGGCATTTTTAGCCATGCAATCAACGATTTTCCCGTTGTAATAATAACCATCGACGCAGAATAATACGGTCGGCTCAATCTGCCCGAAGCGATCAACCACACCTTCCACACCAAAATCAGGTGAAGCCGAACTCCAAACCGCCCCCAACGAAACCGTGGCTAACATCGCAATCACCGCTTCCGGCATATTGGGCAAGTACCCGGCCACACGATCACCTTCAACCACACCGGCAGCCTGCAACGCCTGCTGGCACTTTGAAACTGCGGCGTGCAAACCACTAAAACTAAGACAGCGTTTTACTTTATTCTCACCCCAGAATACCAGCGCATCGGCATCATCATTGCGCCGCAACAGGTTCTCTGCGTAATTCAGTCGTGCCTGCGGAAACCATTGCGCATCCAGCATACCCTCGCCTTCAATAAGCGTTACATCGCCCTTCTCACCAATTACCTCACCATAATCCCAGATCAGCGACCAAAACGCGGAAACATCCGCCACCGACCATTGCCACAGGGCATCATAATCAGCTATTTCTTTCCCGCTATGCCGGGATGCAATGTGCAGAAATTTACTGAGATTAGTAGCGGCCAATTGCTCAGCTGAAGGTGTCCATAGTGGTTGGTGATTCATATACTTACCTGTATTTACTGTGCGTTATTGAGGAAAATAGCTTCCATTGTGACAGTTTTTTTGAATATCTTTCAGTGATTCCACCAAGCTGTTATAGGTATCATCACCCAGATTATCGATAAACTGAGCATTCCAGCTAAGCACCTCAGGCTCGATTTCCGAAAATAATAACTCACCCTTGCCGGATAACATAATGTGACTCACACGTTTATCTGATTCGTCCAGCTTACGTACTATCAGATCTTTCTTAGCCATTAGCACCAAAGCACGGCTAATACGCGCCTTTTCCATCTTTGCCAGATAACCTATTTCACTGGGTGTGAGGCTTTCATTCTCCTTAAGCTGAGCGAGAATCCGCCACTCCGGAATCGTCAGTCCATGTTTAGCATAAACTCTGGACAGTGAACGACTAATCAGGTCAGCGGACATCACCAAATGGTAGGGAAGAAAACCATCTAATTGCAATTTATTCATCGGCCTATTAAATATCGGATCGGACGCTTCTTGCAAATAGTTTCGATCGATACTACCAGAAAACTCCCTAAAGCAAGTGGGTGCAAGTTATAATCAAACATGCCTTTCTATAGAACTAAGTCATGAGCCATCTACTGATTATCGCCAATACTCCGTCACCCAATACACAAATACTGCGTGACGCTGTTGCTGATGGTGCACGCTCCTCCGGTTTAATACCGCTGGTACTCTCCCCCTTTGATGCAAACGCCAGCCATGTTTTACAAGCACAAGCCATTATCCTCGGCACCACAGAAAACTTCGGTTATATGAGTGGCGCATTAAAAGATTTTTTTGAACGGATTTATTATCCTTGTCTCGAAGAAAAACAAGGACTATCAATGGCATTGTATATAAAAGCCGGAAATGATGGCCAAGGCGCAAAAAATAGTGTTGAACGTATTACTACCGGCCTGCGCTGGAATCATGTTCAGCCACCACTGATATTAAGCGGTAGCTACCAGACTGAATTTGCGGAGGCCTGCCATGAACTCGGCGCAGGCATGGCGGAAGGGGTAAAACTGGGTATTTTCTAAAACATGCCTGTAGACGTAAGACACCCACTTTTCAAGTGAATGTTTTTTATACTGGATCAAACATTGTGATTAATAAATAATCAATTTATTAACTACACTCCTTGCTACATGAGTAGTCGCCAAGTCGACTCATGTGAAACCTGATTGAAAAATTCATTCACTTTTTGGAGTAAAGTAACACATGAATAAATGGACATACCTAATGGGTACCGGACTGGTTGCATTCAGCCTGAACACATTTGCAGCTGATGAAGCGGAAATGGGAACTGTTGAAGAAGCACAAGCTATGAGCGAAAAAGCAGCCGAGCTGGTTAACGAAAAAGGTAACGATGCGTTTGAAGTATTTGCCGACAAGGAAGGCGACTTTCAGGATAAAGATCTCTATGTATTTTGCATGGACTTAGAAGGCTTAATGCTATCCCATGCGGTTAAGCCTGACTTGGTCGGTAAAAACCTGATCGAATTTAATACATACGGCGACAAGTTATTCGAGGACATGATCGGTGTCGCTAAAAGTGAAGAAGGTAAAGGCTGGGTTAAATACAACTGGCCTTATCCAGGCACTGAAGACCTGAAAGCGAAGGAAAGCTATGTCATTACCAATGAAAAAGGCTTTTTCTGTGGTGTGGGTGCTTACGCCGCTGCTGCCGCTGAGTAAATCAGTCGCTTAAAGTCGCAAACATCCAAAGGCACTTCGTCTTTGGATGTTTTAGACTTTATAAACTCAGATTCAGCGCAGCAAAAAGCCCTGCTCCTGCAAAAATGCCAACATATGCTCACGTTTTTTCTTCTGAATCGCCGCTGCCGTTTGTTCAGACCAGTTGGAGACACGCTGATTACCGGAACGTGATCCGTAATACTCACTCATCACCTGATCATAACCAGCAACATCCTCAGCCACCGTATCAGCACGGTACTTGCCCTGATGTATCACAACATCCACCGGCATACGCGGCTTCACTTCAGTATCCTGATCCGGCCAGCCCAGACACAGCCCGAACGCCGGATAAACATGCTTCGGCAATTCCAGTAAATCGCGCACCACCGCCGGATCATTACGAATCCCGCCGATAAATACACAACCCAGCCCCAATGATTCAGCCGCCAGCATCATATTCTGCGCCGCCAGCCCAACATCCACTGTCGCCGCCATAAAGTGCTCAGCGTAGCCTTCTAACTCACCCATTTCCTGCCCGACACAACACTGATTAATACGCAGCATATCCGCACATAACACCAGAAAAACCGGCGCATTATTCACCCACACCTGACCACCTGCCGCTTTGGCAATTTGCGCCCGGTGATCAGTATCAGTGACATGCACTACCGAATAAGCCTGTATAAAACTGGAAGTCGCCGCCGCCTGCCCGCACGCCACAATCGACTCCAGCATCTCATTACTGACCGGCTCATCGGTGTATTTCCGCACTGAACGATGACTCAGCATGGTCTCCATCACTTTATTCATTAAAACTCCATCAACACAATAATTTCATACCCGATGTGAGGTGACGCAAATCATCTTCAGCCATCAGATACGCAGGCATAATATAAACCAACTTCCCGAACGGGCGAATCCAGACACCATAATCGACAAACTGCTCTTGTACCACAGCAACATCCACAGCCTCTTTCATCTCAATCACGCCAATCGCCCCCAGCACCCGCACATCAGCCACCTTGTCACTGTCCAGCGCAGGCATTAGTTCTTCACGCAGGATACGCTCAATATTCTGCACCCGTGACTGCCAAGGCGATTCCAATAATTCCTCGATACTCGCACAAGCTACCGCGCAGGCCAGCGGATTCGCCATAAACGTCGGGCCGTGCATCAGCATCGGTGCTTCACCTTGTGAAATACCCATCGCTACTTTGCTTGAAGCCAGCGTTGCCGCCAGTGTCATATAACCACCCGTTAGCGATTTCCCTACAGTCATAATATCGGGACTAATAC
>CALHAO010000501.1 GCA_937931765.1 uncultured Thiotrichaceae bacterium | reverse complement strand
TGGGGCGATAGCCTGAGCGCCGCTTATGGTATTCCGGTGGAAAAAGGCTGGGTGAGCCTGTTACAGGAGCGGCTTAAAGACACCCATGACATCGTGAATGGCAGTATTAGCGGAGAAACTACCGTTGGTGGTTTGACGCGCTTTCCAGCTGCACTGGAATTGCATGAGCCGGACTATTTATTGCTGGAATTAGGTGCGAATGACGGCTTGCGCGGCCTGTCTACGAAGAAGATGGAAGAAAACCTTAATAAAATAATAGAACTATCGCTTGAAGCTAATGTAAAACCCATCCTGTTAGGCATAAAAATCCCACCCAACTATGGTATGGTTTACACCGATAAATTTGATAAGGTTTTCAGTGATTTATCTGAGAAACATGAGCTACCGTTGTTACCTTTCCTGTTGGATGGCGTGGCGCTGGATTATGCGTTGATGCAGGCTGATGGTTTACACCCGACCGCTGAAGCGCAACCCAAGGTATTGGATAACGTCTGGCAGGTATTGGAGCCAGTATTAAACCCAGCAATAAATCCGGCACTAAACCTCGAACAGGAAGCTGTGATGGCTGATGACACGGCTGAAGCGAGTGTGAATTGATGCAGCGTTTATTAGTGCTGTGTTGCGGTGCATTAATGCTCAGTGGTTGTCTGGAGGTAAAACCCGGTTCCTATAGCAAGTTGCCAAAAGATGTACAAATTACTGATTACGGTACCTTATTAGCACAAGGCAAGGTGGTCAAAGTCACGGATGCCGATACGATTACTATTCTGGGCAGTGATGAAAAGCGCTATAAGATTCGCTTGCAGGGTATTGATGCCCCAGAGAAAAAGCAGAATTATGGTGTGGCCTGTACAGACAAGTTAGCGGCTATGGTACTGAATCAGCGCGTGGATGTTGAAGCTTATAAAACAGACCGTTATAAACGGGTGATCGCCAAGGTGATGCTCGATGATAAGGACATGGCGCTGGAACTGATCCGGCAGGGCTGCGGCTGGCATTATAAGGCGTATGCTGATGAGCAAAGTTGGCGTGACCAGAGGAACTACGCCTCAGCTGAAAAACAGGCACGCAATAATAAACAAGGCTTATGGCGGGCTGCGCGACCTCAGGCACCGTGGGATTATCGCAAGCGTTGAAGTGCTTGTGGCTTTCTAAGGCATAGATCCCTGATTAATCAAGGATCTATGCCACTTACTTTACAGTGCTTTCTTTAACTTCTTGATCTTTTTGAGTTGCTTCTCAACTTTCTTCTGACGTGCTTTGATTTCTCTCTTAACAGCTTTTTTGTTAGCCATGTTCTTTCCTTCCTTTGCTTAATTAGTTGATTGAAATGGTCAGGGTTCCTGTGATTTCTGTCGTTGTACTTCAATCCTCAGGAAGCCACTGATCGGAATTATACCAAGGAGAATCTTATGCCTGCATTGATCTTTGACAGTTTTTTGTAATTATCCCGGAAATTGCCGAAACTACTTTGAGTTATGATAGGGGTGGGCTAAGTGCCTTATTTATATTATATTAATAAAATCAAAAACCAGAAGTCATTCTCGGTCTGCTAAGTTTGTGAGGAACTAAGCTCTGTTATCTGAACAACAAAGGAAGATTCCTGTCTCGTATGTCCCACGTTAAAGTCAAACAGCCAGAGGCTGCTCTTTCTCCGGAGGTACTGCTCTATGAGCAAATGCATTCCTCTGTCAGTAATTATCTGACGGTGGCTGCCGCTGTTTTCGGAACGACTTTACTGATTTATTTTGCTTTGCTAACTCTGAGTGAGGTGAATCTATTTTATCTGAATGGTTGGCTGGTCTTTCAGTGCAGTTTGTGTTGTTCATGGCTGATATTGTATTACAGCTATCACGATAACTATGATGCGATAAAAAATATCTGGGAATGGTGGATCGAAATTCCGCTCAGTATAGCCTGCGGCTTGGGCTGGAGTGCGATGTGGATACTGTTTGTTGACAGTAATAATTTGCTGAATTTTTTATTGTTGAATGCCGGGATTTGCGCGATAACTATGGTGGTAAGCGTGACAACGCCTTTACATAAAGCGGCGATTATTGCGACCACGGCATCCATTATGGCTCCGGTCGTGCTTTCCGCTTTCTTGAGGGAAGCATCCGTTTATCATTGGATTGGGTTGGCGGGTTCTATTTTCTCTCTGGCGGTTTATAGTTTTGGCATGACGATGCATAAGCTCTATATGGCTGCTTTGGAACAGCGCGAAGAAAATGCACAGCTGGTGCAAGCACTCCGTATTGAAAAACGGCAGGTGGAAAAGGTGAGTGCTGAAAAAACCCGTTTTCTGGCGGTCGCTAGCCATGATTTGCGGCAACCTCTCCAGGCCATGCGTTTATTTACTTCTGTGCTGGAATCTATGGTTACCGTGGATGAGGAAAAGGCGATTGTTAAAAAAATCGGTGCTGCGAGTGCTGATTTATCCGGTTTATTGGATGACTTGCTGGATATTTCAAAATTTGATGCGGGCATTGTGGAAACCTATCCGGAGCCTGTTTATCTGGGGGGCTTGTTTTCAGGTCTATATGAGCAACTCAGCGATCTGGCGAATGAGCGCCAGATTACTATTCGTTATGTTAATACTGAGCAACAGCTATTTATTGATGGCAGCGCACTGGAACGGGTGTTAAGAAATTTATTGGTTAATGCGATTAAACACATGGGACGCCCCGGTAAGGTATTGCTGGGTACCAGGCGTCATGCTGATGGAGTACGTATTGATGTTATCGATAATGGCCGTGGTATCCCGGAAGAGGAACAATCACAGATTTTTGATGAGTTTTACCAGCTCAACAATCCTGAGCGGAATCGCGAAAAAGGCCTAGGCTTGGGTCTTTCAATTGTAAAACGGCTATGCAGGGTAATGAATTGTGAGCTGACATTACAATCTAAATTGGGTGTCGGTAGTCGGTTTTCTATCCTGTTACCTGAGGAAAGCCTGAGAGGTGTTGCTGATGATGGGTATGTAGAAGGCATGGATATGGAAGCTGCGTTGCAACCTGATAGACTACCGGTAGTGAACGACAGTAAAGTTTATCATGGTCTGATTTTGGAAGATGATGCTGAGGTGGCTAATGCTTTGATGCTCCGCATAAAGCATTGGGGTTATAGAGTCACATCTGCGCCTCATGTAGAAGCAGCATTGAACTATACTGCTCCACCACCCGATTTTATTTTAAGTGATTACCAACTGGCAAACGGAGAAACAGGCCTTGATGCCATTGAAAAAATTCAGGCGCACTTCAATACCCAAATTCCTGCTTTGATTATCACCGGTAATACGGAACCTGAGGTGCTGAAGTTATTAGAAAAAACTCAGCTGGATGTGCTCCATAAGCCGGTTGATACAGATAAATTAAATAAATCTATCAAAAAGTTACTCGTCAATCTAGAAGTTTTATCAAAGCAGATAAATCATACCGTTTAAAAATCTATAAGGAATAGCGCAGCCCAACTATTTAGCTAAGTAACTTCTTTTATGTGTTGTGGATTTCTGTGTACACCACCTAAAGTGATTTCCATTAATTCATCTAAATAGTTAGGTAGTGGTTTTGCCAGATTGTTTTCTAAACGTAATTGGATCATGCGAATAGCGCCGCCAAAGATAACCGAAGCAACTACATAAGTATCAGACCCCCGCAATTCACCACAATCAATACCTTGTCGCACAATCCCGCGCATCTTCACAAAAGGCGCTGAATCACAGGCATGAGGTTCATCCGGCAGAAATTCTGTGTGCTTAGCATGAAATACAAAAGCAATGATATTGCGGTGAGTTTCTGTGTAATTAAACAGATCACGGATCAGGTGTTTACATTGCATGATCGGTGAAGTTTCCGCCCGAATCGCGTCGTCTACCACCAGTTCAATTTCATTGAGGATGTGTTTATAAAGCGCACTGGCCAAACCTTCCTTGCCACCGAAATGATTGTAAATGGAGCCGATGCTGACATTGGCTTTCTGTTGGATATGGTGAATGGAAACATTGTGGTAACCATTGTCCACAAACAAATCCAATGCCGCCGACATAATGCGACAGTCTATGGGTTCCGGTGATGGTGTGTCAGTTTTGAGGTAAGGCATCGGTGAATGCTAAATTAACTGACGAATAATAGCAATTGACAGAAATGAACATTCATTCTATTGTGATTTAGGAAGGAGATCAGGATTTTTACTGATTAATACCCCATGCATCAGCGTGGGACGGAGGAGGAAATTATAATGAAACCATCTTTTAAGCGGAAAATGCTGTC
>CALHAO010000500.1 GCA_937931765.1 uncultured Thiotrichaceae bacterium | reverse complement strand
CCTTTACGCTCAACAACCTGATCTTCCTGTCGACTCGGAGCTTGCTGAATCCAAACTGCCAAACGGCGTGGCGCGGCATAAGACACAATATCAGCGGCTTCGATACCCAGCTCTTTTAAACCGTTACGAATGCCGGAAGTGAACGCTTCAGAGAGTTTTTTTAGGGCCTTTGGCGGTAATTCTTCTGTGCCAATTTCTACCAGAAAATCAGTATTCATCAGGCTTTCTCCTCCGCACTATCTTGGTCTTTTAACATAGGGAATCCGAGCTTTTCACGGGTTGCGTAATAACCCTCAGCAATTGCCCGCGAAAGCGTACGCACCCTCAGAATATAACGCTGACGTTCTGTCACAGAAATAGCTTTCCGCGCATCCAACAAGTTAAAGGTATGTGACGCTTTCAGCATGTGCTCATAAGCGATCAGTGGCAAACCTTCTTCACTCATGCGCTTACTTTCACGCTCAGACACATCAAACTGTAGGAACAGATGTTCGGTGTCAGCATGCTCAAAGTTATAAGTGGATTGCTCGACTTCATTCTGATGATAAACATCACCATAAGTCACATCACCCGCTGGCCCATGCGTCCACACCAGATCATAAACACTGGTCACATCCTGCATATACATTGCCAGACGCTCCAGGCCATAGGTGATTTCGCCACTGACCGGACGGCAATCCAGACCACCGACCTGCTGGAAATAAGTGAACTGGGTGACTTCCATACCATTCAGCCAGATTTCCCAACCCAGACCCCAGGCACCTAATGTTGGTGATTCCCAGTTGTCTTCCACAAAACGAATATCATGCACCAACGGATCAAAACCCAGTGCTTTCAGCGATCCCAGATACAACTCCTGCATATTCGGTGGTGATGGCTTCATCAACACCTGAAACTGGTAATAATGCTGCAGGCGGTTCGGATTTTCACCATAACGGCCATCGGTCGGGCGACGTGAAGGCTGCACATAAGCGGCATTCCACGGCTCCGGGCCAATTGAACGTAAGAAAGTCGCGGGGTGAAAAGTACCTGCGCCCATTTCCATATCGTAGGGTTGCATAATCACACAGCCCTGCTCAGCCCAATAAGCCTGAAGGGTCTGGATCATGCCCTGAAAAGTAGATAAGTCGTAGTTAGCCATGCGTAATTATCGCTGTTCTGGTTATTTTTAAAGAATGCGGAAGTATACTGTAGATTGACTAGTGAATCAGCAACCTGGACGGGATTACAAGATGAATGGACTGAAGTCAGTGTCTATCCGGAATGTCAAAACAAACGCCTGGCATACTTTGGCCAAGCGCTAATTCTTAAATGAGGGATCAAATCCCACATTCATTGGCCAGGAGCGTTAATCTCAACTTCTTTAATATTGCCCAGACTCCAGTTTTCATTGGGATCAAATACATTAAGCACTGTGTATGACTTAGTCTGCAGGAAAGTAGCATTGGATGGATGGATTCCCTTACTGATTGCGGTACCAAAACTAACCAACCCTTCTTTACCACCTTTCCCGGAGTTCTCTACCAGACCAGTTGCCAGAATAAATTTACGGTGACCATAACCAGATCCACCATCATTCTTATCAGCATACAACCAATGATACACACTGCGCGCAATGGGTTCTGATATTACAGGGTGTGTTTTTGCGTTGGTAGCTCCGGTGAAATAGGCAAGACCTTCTCCATATTTGAAAAAATCAGCATTAGCACCCACTACAACACCACCCTGTGACTGTAAGCGCTCAGAAATCGTACTACCGTCGGCGATATGGCTAAAAACATTATGCGACGCCAGATAATCAGCGTAATACTGTGTTGGCGAGTTCACTAAATTCAATTCAACGGCTTCAAATGGCCTGATACCCCGTTCACAGCGCTCGCTATTGATAAGAAATAAACCTTTTTCAGATCCAGACATTTTGTTCCAAACAGCCTGGCTGGGCATTTGTAACTTACCGCTGATAGTGCTATCAGCTGCACGTCCTTTATTGAAAGATGATTGGATATCTACAACATTACTTGATTCATAGGCTTTTGAACCTGCCCAGGCTATATCAGCAGGTCTTTTATCAATAAAGGCATCGGTAAATTTATTCTCAGTTACAACACTAGCGGAGCATTTATAACTACCTGTTGAACCTGTTGAACCTGTTGAACCTGTTGAACCTGTTGAACCTGTTGAACCTGTTGAACCTGTTGAACCTGTTGAACCTCCACTATCATCACCGCCCCCGCAGGCGGATAATAGAAGGCAAGTAAGAATTAATATTGTTAATTTTGTCATTCCCTACTTCCCTCATAAATAAAATTCATAATGAAAGTAGCATAAACAATTACTTAGATCAATAAACACACAAAATCATTGAATCCCACTTCTAAATCTGATTTTAATTAGAGAAATCATAAAATAAATCTATGGTTTTTATTTTTCAGACTCAACTTTCGGCAACGGCAATACACCCTTCTGAGTGATTCTAACACTACCATCAGTCTGAACAGCTCCCGCCATTTCCAGTGCGGCTCCTATCATCGGTGGTGCATTGTTCGCCGCTTTTACGCTCAACTCAAGCGCATACTCACCTTCTGGTTCAACATTAATGTCACCGTCCAGCACAACAGCAGTTTCTTCAGACAATAACTCAACAGCCAGTGCACCATCATCTTTACTGGCTTCGATATTAGCTATATAACGGCCACCCAACTCCATTTGAACCGGATTAACTACTTTGCCGTCATCCCACAAGAAACGACCATTAGCCACAGGAACCTTCACCCGATCCCAGGTAATATCATCCAGATTAGCAATCATCGTTCCTTCTAAACCCACCGGAATACGGGTTCCCTTAGGTGCCAACTGGCCTATATTCTTAGCATCAAGTTCAGCCCGTAAAGGTGAGCAGTGCAGTGTTTTGCCAATCGAAATACCACACTGACCACGCACCTGTATCGTTTTCACTTCGGCCTGCATATCAGCAGCCAGATAACCAGTCAGCAGTTTTTTCGGAGCCAGTGTCCAACTCAAATCATTTACTACTGCTTGTGGCGTAGTCAAACGTTGCACCTGACCTTTCCACAAATTACCGCTGACACCCGCAAATTCCAAACCGGGATTCAGCTTCATCACTTGCTGAGCGACAACCGGTAGTGGAGCCAATGCGATCAGAGAAACGGCGAAACTGGTAAGACCAGCAAATGTCCAGAATAATTGCTTTTTCATCGTTCCAGTGTCACCTGTGCGCTGGTCACTCCAGCTATTTTTGTCGGAACCAAAGCCATGTTACTCACCTTGATATTGTGTTGTTGCTCCATTGCACCAATGAAATTAATCAACGCATCAAACGGGGCATTCTCCATCCGTATACTCACCACATCCTTACTTTTTGCTTCTGAACGTACACCGACCTTATTCGAATTATCCAACTTATAACGCTTGAGCAACGGGTTGGCCAATAGCTGCACACTGGTGGCCGTATCCACAACCTTCTTGCTCTGTTTTGCCTGCTCCAGAAACTGTACCTGTCCTTCGGCCTGCTCAATAAACTCACGATCTTCAAGTGTTAATTTAATATCCCGCTCAAGTTCAGAGTGATAACGCAACAGAGGCTTCCAACCATAAAAATACGCTAATAACGCCACCAGCAAAAAACCACTCAACAGAACCAGATTGCGCTCCCGTTCAGATAAAGCCTGAAACCATGCTTTCATGATTGAGCCTCCAGTGTCAGCGTTGCCTGTGCGCCATCAGCCGTTGTTGATATTTCGATACGTGGGTCAAAACCAAGACTTTTACCCAGTTCTTTGCCCAATTTATCCATTAACTCTACGCTGGGTGAAGTAAAACGGATCACCAGATTGCCGCGCCGACTGCGAACTTCTGTAATCTTTACCGTTTTCTCTTTACCAAATGTCTGCGCCACTGTTGCCATATACGGCAATGGACTGACTTTTCCGGAGTCTTTACGCCCAGTTTCCGTCTCCAGACGTTTAATTTCGGATTTCACCCGAGAACGTATAGTACGCACATTAAGATTAGTGATTTCAGGAAATACCTGCCTAAACATAGCCTGATTAGTAGCCTCTTCAGTCGCCAATTGCCGCTGCAGGCGCATGGTATCCATCACCTGAATGCCCACCAGAATACCCAGCGTCAGCACCGCAAATACTGCAGCTACCCGCCAGCGTTTCCAGTGCTGATTAAAGTTGGACATACTGGCATCCTGATAACCACTTAACAGGTTTAATGCTGAACCTTGCTGAATGCTTTCAGACAACAACATGTCCGACTGCGGCTCCCGCAATGCAGTTAACGATTGCTGCCAGTCAGCAGGCTCATCAGTGTTAAGCCAGACTTCCCGTAAGTTATCAACAACAACTTCTGCATCACCTTCGGCACTGTTACTAGTGTTTTTCTCGGGGAACAACCCGTCAATAATCAGCGGCATGGCCGACGCGGAGCAGGAAAACCCACTCATTGGCCCCGTACGCACTAATACCTGACCACTATGCTGCACAAAAGTCGGTACCGCGTGCTCATCTTCTGCAATCGGCAGCGCAAACACATCCGGCAAAATGGTTCTGGCTTTAATGCGATGTTTCTTTAACAGCGCCATCCAACTTTTCAGGGTTTCCCGTGCGATAACAGCAACATCCAGAATCTCTGGTGAACCTTTACGCGCCTGCCAGACAAAATGCTGCGTCGCAGGATCTTCCACCAGGTTTTCTTCCAACGCATAGGGCAATGCCTGCTTCAGGTGGCGACTATTACTGGTGGTTAGTGTTGTGTTAATCAGCAGAACATCACGGGTCGGTATCAGCAATATCACGTTATCACGCTGAGCCATTCGGGACACTTCACCCCAGTTTCCACGCTTCCAGGCACCAGACGCTTTATTACCACTCAGATTCACATAGGAAAATTCATGATCATCGGGATTTTGCAGATGAATAATTAACATAGTTGTTTTCTAACCTGAGAATGCTGTTGTTTTAGGTTTAGGCCGTGCCACCCGCGAAAATTGCCGCATGATGACATGAACCTCACCCTTCGGTGAACGAAATAATAAACTGTTTAAAAACAAACGACTTTTGCCCAGTCGTACCTGTCCATACAAGCGGAAATAGTTGGATTCAACGCCTAATAAAGCCTGCGTTTCCGCACTTAAACCGAGTCCGCTAATACCCGTATTTAGCGTAGCCTTATCCGGTATCGGATTAGACTGGCGATAGTTCATCAGCATCTCAACCTGGCGAGGCAACATTCCCGCAGAGAGCATAACTTCATCACTAGCCGTATTAACATTAATCGCAGTAGGTGTTGGTAATGCAGCAGTATGAAAGAACAGCTCTTTCAACTTTTCAGCTTTATCAGCCGGTTTTTCAACACCATCCATTTTCATAGCTAGCAATTCACTGCTATCCACCAGAAACTTATTCCCGGTACGATAAGGCGGGTCCAAGGCTAAATAATAAGTACTCTCAGCACCATTCAGGTAAATCTCATCATCGGGATCAATCCAATCCACCACACTGTGAGAAAAACTGGTCGGCACACCAGTTTCCTGCAATAACAACTGAAATGCCCGTACCAGTTCCTTACGAGGTGCTTTCTTCTTTTCATCAAAGACATTATTAATATTAAAACGACCCTGCATATCCTCAATGGTCATTCTCACTTCGCCAATCGCATTCCCATCATCGTCATCAATTTCAAACGGCGGCAAATCATCCGAAGCCCAAAAATCAAATAGTGAGTCGTGTTTGTTTTCTTTGGCATCACGCTTCAGCCAGACACCCGATAATTCCTCTGCCGCGTAAGCATACTGATACGCCTGCTCCAGATCCTGAAAGTTATTAGTCAGCCTTATGCTATACCGCTGTTGTACAAAAATAGATGCAGTTATCGTCACCGCAATCGCCACAATCATCAACGCGGTAATCATAGCGATTCCCTGCTGCTGTTTATATTGGCTGCCGATAGCTTTAACTGACCTCATGAATGTCTATCCTCACTCGGGCTGGATTGGCTTTAAACGAACGGACAAACGCCCGCCTTTTTCAGCATTCAATTTATGATCATAAATCGTGGTATACGCCATCACCG
>CALHAO010000499.1 GCA_937931765.1 uncultured Thiotrichaceae bacterium | reverse complement strand
TGGCGTGCAGTCTGTTGAGACTTGTGACAGCGAGAGTGGCCGGAGTGCTTATTTGCTGGAAGCGGGTGCAGATGCAGCGCCGGACATTGCGGCGGCAGTATTGGGCGCGGGTGATAAGTTATTCGGCCTGCAACCTGAAGTACGTAATCTGGAAACGGTGTTTGCTGAAGTGAATACTCAGGTCGATAAGGAGGCTGCGTAATGAAAGCAATTTTGTCAGTTCTGAAAAAAGAATTTAATAGCTTCTTTGCTTCGCCTGCTGCCTGGTTGTTTCTGGGTGGATTCCTGATTGTTAATTTGTTTATTTTCTTCTGGGCGGAAGCATTTTTTGCGCGGAATATTGCTGATCTGAAGCCTTTGTTTCAGTGGATGCCGATATTGCTGATCTTTCTGGTCGCCGCGCTCACTATGCGTAGCTGGTCGGAGGAGCGGCGTTCCGGCACCTTGGAAAGCTTGCTGACTAGTCCGGTGACACCACTGCAATTGGTGTTGGGTAAGTTCTTTGCGGCACTGGGTTTAGTGGCGCTGGCTTTATTGCTAACTGTGCCACTGGCGTTGACGGTGGCGCTACTCGGCCCGTTGGATTGGGGGCCGGTGATTGGTGGTTATCTGGCTAGCCTGTTTCTGGCGGCGGCTTATATAGCCATCGGTTTGTACATGAGCGCCCGTACGGATAACCCGATTGTGGCCTTGATTATGACCGTGGCTGTGGCCGGTGTTTTCTACCTGATTGGTTCCGGCACGCTGACCTCTTTGTTTGGTCATAGTTTCAGTAGCTTCTTAGCATTACTCGGCACTGGTTCACGTTTTGATTCGATTACACGTGGCGTATTAGATGCCCGGGATTTGTATTATTACCTATCGATTGTCGGTGTGTTTCTGGCTTTGAACCTGTATTCGCTGGAAAAGATTCGTTGGGCAGGCAATACAAAGCAGATGCTGCATAAACAATGGGGCTTGATGATTGGTTTGGTGATTGTGAATTTTGTGCTGGGTAACCTCTGGTTGAATCCGGTGGGTACGGCGCGGGTTGATCTGACTCAGGGTAATATTTATTCTCTGTCCGCTGCGACCCGTCAGTACATGGGGCAGTTACAGGAGCCGTTATTAATCCGTGGTTATTTCTCGGCTAAATCACATCCATTGTTAGAGCCATTAACACCTCAGATCAAAGATATTATCAAGGAGTATCAGGTGGTCGGTGGCGACAATGTACGGGTGGAATTTGTTGATCCGCACACTGATCAGGTCTTAGAGGAAGAGGCCGCCAGTAAATACGGTATTCGTCCGATGCCATTCCGTATGGCCAGCCGCTATGAATCAGGTGTGGTGAATTCCTATTTTGATTTGGTGATAGCTTATGGTGATCAGTTCGAGAAGCTGTCTTATGATGACTTGATTGAGGTGAAAGCTGATGGTGGCGGTGAGCCGGAAGTGCTGTTGAAAAATCCGGAATATGCTATCACTCGTTCTATCCGCAAGATTGCCAGCGCTTATCAGGCCGGTGGTAATGCTTTCGCGGGTTTGACCAAGCCAATTACGTTCCGCGCTTATATTTCAGAGTCGGCTAACTTGCCGGAGGAGCTGGATGCTTTAGGCCAGGACTTACGCCTCACACTGGAAGAATTACAACAGCAGGCTGGCGATAAGCTGCAGGTTGAGTTTGCTGATCCGGAGGCTAATGGTGGCGAGTTGGGTCGTAAGCTGGAAGAGATGTTTGGCTTTGGTCCGCAGGTTGCCAGCTTGGTCGACCCGCAACCGTTCTGGTTTTACATGGTCATGGAAGGCGATGGTGAGTTTGTACAGGTGCCGTTGCCGGAGGCATTGGATCAGGCTGCATTGAAGCAATCCATTGAGGCTGCGATACAGCGTATGTCACCGGGTTATCTGAAGACAGTGACAGTGGTTAAGCCACCTATGCCGCCGGTTGATCCGATGATGATGCAAATGGGCATGCCACCGCAGGGAGGCAAGCAGTATCAAAGTCTTGAGTCGGTGTTGGTGGATAATGTTCGGCTGAAGGATAGTGACCTTCTGGATGGACGGGTTCCGGCTGACACCGATTTATTGGTGTTGTTAGCGCCGAAACAACTGAACACTAAACAGTTGTTCGCGGTGGATCAATTCCTGATGCAGGGTGGTTCAGTGGTGATCGCTTCATCGCCGTTTGATGTGGAAATCACCAATACACTGGTGGCGGCGAAGAGTGATTCTGGCCTGGGTGAATGGCTGGAGCATCATGGCCTGAAACTAGGCGATAGCATGGTACTTGATCCGCAGAATGCTGCACTACCGGTGCCGGTGCCGCGTCAATTGGGCGGGCTGACATTGAATGAGATTCAGATGATGCCTTATCCGCACTTTCCGGATGTACGCAGTGATGGCCTGGATCAGGGCAATGCGATGACATCTGCGTTGGGTCAGTTGACACTGAACTGGGCTTCACCGTTGATCATCGATGTGGAGAAGAACAAAGGGCGTGAAGTGTCTGAGTTGGTGCGTTCTTCTGATGATAGTTGGACATCTGATGAGCTGAATGTGTTGCCGGATTATGAGCAGTATTCGACCGGTTTTGCGGCGAATGATGAACGTGGTTCCCAGCTATTGGCGGTGGCGGTTAAAGGCGGATTTGAGTCCTTCTTTAAGGGTAAGGATTCACCTTTACTGGAGCCTGATGAGACAGCTGCTGAGCAGGATGAAAATGCGCCTGTGGATGAGGAAGCTGCTGCTGAAGAAGATAAGGCGATGGTGGTGAGTAGTGTGATTGAGCGCTCTTCTGATTCCGCACGAATTATTCTGCTGGCTAGCAATATGTTTGCCACGGATTCGGTGATTGATCTGGCTTCACAAGGGCAGGGTTCTTTGTATACCGCGCCGCTGGAGTTTATGCAGAATGCGGTGGATTGGTCGCTGGATGATCAGGGCTTGATGAGTATCCGGAGTCGTGCACAGTTTGCGCGAACGCTGGAGCCGATGTCGCATGGTTCACAACTGTTTTGGGAATACCTGAATTATATTTTGGCGATTCTGGGTTTATTGGCAGTGTGGGCATGGCGTAAAGCCATTGAAAAGCGTAAACAGCTTAGTTATCAGCAATTATTGTCGGAGGTGTAAGCAATGAAAACAGGCATTATTTTATTGGCCGCACTGGCGGCAGTACAAGTGGTTCTGGCGGTGGTGACTCATTCGGGTGACACGGAAGTCGCCAGCGAATCAGTCAACGGTGTATTACTGGAGTTTGATAAAACACAGGTTAACCAGCTGAGTATTCAGGGGGTGGATGCCACCGTGGAGCTGAGCAAGGTTGAAGGTAAGTGGCAGACCGCTGATGGTTTTCCGGCTAACCAGTCTAAGGTCACCGGTTTACTGGATAAGCTGGGTGACTTAAAACATGGCTTGCCAGTGGGTGTCAGTGAAAATGCGTTGGATCGCTTTAAAGTCGCTATTGATGATTATGAAAGTCGGGTGCAATTGAAGCAGGGCGATGATGTTCTGGCTGATCTGTATCTGGGCAGCGGGGCAGGTGCGCGTCAGAGTCATGTGCGTCGCCAGGCTGATAGTGTGGTCTACACTACGTCGATTGGTGTCTATGATGCACCGACAGCTATCGGTGAATGGCAGGATAAGACGGTATTGCAGTTGGATGAGAAGACGGTGAAGTCAGCGGAATTGGCTGAGCTGAAACTGGAGCGTATCTCCAAAAGTAAAGACAGTGCACCGGTGTGGCAGGCGGCTAAATTGCCGGAGGGTAAGTTGTTGAATCAAGCGGGTGTGAATGAGGGTTTGCAGCCGTTGTGGAACCTGCGTTTTGATGAGGTGTTAGGTAAGGAAGCTAAGCCTGATTATGGGTTGGATGAGCCTGCTTTGACATTGAAGCTGACGCATGAAGGTGGTGAACGGGAATATCAGTTTGGGAAGATGACAGAGGGTGATGACTATGTGCTCAAGGTGTCTGACCGTGATGAGTATTTCCGCATGGCGGGTTATAGCGTGAAGCCGGTTGTTGAGAAGAATGGGGTGGGGGCTTGGTTGTTGGATGAGGTGCTTGAGGAAGAGGTTGAGGCTGAACCTGTTGCTGCATCTGAGCCTGTGAAAGCTGTTGTTGAACCTGAACCGGCTGAAGTCAGCAAACCTGAAGTTGTGGTAGAGCCTGAGCAGGCTGTTACTGATGAAGCGAAACCAGCAGAAGCTCAGGATACCGCTCCGGCAGCGCCTGCTGCTGAGTAGATGCTGTAAATTACTGAGGTGATCAGCCTATTTGTTTGGTCATCTCAGGTTAACTACTGTGCCTATTTTTGATGCTGTGGTACAAGGCTATAAATGTGTTAAAGTAAAGTACCCCTTAGCAGTAGTACTTGGAATTAAGCATGGACATCATCGGTATAAAGGAATTACAAACAAACCCCGGTAAGTTAAGCCAGTCACTCATAAAAAATGAGTACATGCTTATTACGCGCAGAGGTCAGCCGCTGGGTGTTGCTTTGCCTTTTACATCCCAGTTGATGGAGAGTGGGCTAAAGAACTGGATGGCTTTGAAAGCCTTTCAGGAAGGTGATTTGAGTTTGGGCCAGTTAGCCAATACGCTGGGTAAAAATAAGCATGAAACCTTAGCGCTACTGGGTGAGCTGAATATTCCGTTTGCGGATTATGATTTGCAGGAAGACCTCGATACGTTGGATGAACTATTCGCAATATGAGTTCAATTATTGTCAGCGATACCACCAGCCTTATTGTGCTGGAAAAGTTGCAGCGCTTTGATTTGCTATGCCAATTGTTTGATCGGGTGCTTATTCCTGAAATTGTGCTGGGAGAACTCAAGATGGGTTCGCCTCATGTTGAATTGCTGCTGCGGGATCAGGAATGCCTTGAGGTCGTCGATAGTACAAAATCCAGCCGTCTGGAATCATTACTTTTCTTGCTGGATAAAGGAGAAGCTCATGCGATTGCTTTGGCGGCTGAGAGATCATTGCCACTGATTATTGATGAGCGGAAAGGGCGGCGTGTTGCATTGCAATTGGGTATTTCTGTCACCGGATTTGCCGGATTGATTATTTTGGCGAAGCGCAGAGATGTGCTGGATGAAAAATCGGCGTTGGCTTTGTTGGAACAGGCGATGAGTGATGGTTTGCGGTTGTCTGATAAATTGCTGGCTCAGGTTAAGTTGGTTTTGGTGTCTGCATAAAACAACGGGCGGTACTCCGTAGTCCGCCCCCCCCATCCCCGGCCCTTGCCCCCACAAGGGGAGGAAGGGAGACAAGCAAGGTCGTGCCACATTTTGGTCGCTGGCACCATTAAGCTCCCTTCCCCCCTTTGTGGGGGTAAGGGCTGGGGATGGGGGGAGAGCTACGTAGTACCGCATGTAAAGGCAAGAGCGGGGGGAACGCTACGGAGCACCACCCGCCTTCAACAACTCAAATATAAACTTAGCAAAACCCCGATTCCTTTCCGGATTAGACAACAACTGCATCATCTGATTTTGGTGCGCATCACTGCTACCCAATATGGCATCGTCCAGCGCCTGGCTAAAATCACCCAGCATAGCCTGCTCCGCCGTATTATTCTCCAGCTGATTCATCACCCTTACATTCTCACTCATTTTATCTCTGATGGTGTAAGCGTAATTCACCAGGTCTTTATTGGTCAGCCCATCTGTCACAAAAATCTCGTTCAACATCTCAATAATCTGCGATAGAAATTCTTCTTTTTTGTCCTTGGGTTTAGCGCCACCTACGTCATCACCCGGCTCAAGTTTATAAACTCCGGTATCTTCCTTTAACTGTAGACTCTGCTCACGAATCGCGGAAAGTCGGTAGTGACTCAGCACGACATTGCCTAAATCAATCTCATCATCATCGACCACCGTTTCACGCAACATAGGCCGTAGGTTGCGGGCGTAGAGACTGAGTTTTTCCAGGTCTTTATCATCGTAATCGACAATCTGCGACATAAACTCATAAAAGCGCACAAAGGTACCCAAGTCCTTTTTGAAGATTTCTAAGGCATCCTTGGCCTGTTTACATTCTTTCAGGCTATTTTCGGCATTAGCCATCAACACAGGGTCACCGGTTTTTTCAGTGCGTTCAAACATATCCCGTGCTAGTTGGTAGGCTTCAACTGCTGACTTATAACGCTTCTGCCATCGTTCAACGGCTGGTTTACAGATGTTGGCAATCGCTGCATTGCTCTTACTTTTCACAAAAAAGGCTGTGCAGAGTTGCTCTACTTCATTCCAGTGAAAAATACCCGCAGCTCGCAATTTCTCGGACAGATCAAAAATCAGATCAGGATCGGACACATCAGCTAATTCAGCGGTTTGGTAATACGGCTGAAACGCATCCAATATATCCTGAGGCTCATTAAAGAAATCCAGCACAAACGTACCGCTCTCGGCCTTGCCGGGGAAGGTGCGGTTCAGGCGTGACAGGGTTTGTACACACTCGACACCGCCCAGTTTTTTGTCCACGTACATGGCACACAATTTCGGCTGGTCAAAACCGGTTTGGAACTTGTTAGCCACAATCATCACCTGATAATCCTCGCTATCAAACGCCTTACGCATATCACGCCCTTTGAGGCCCGGATTCATGCCGGTTTCGGTGAACTTCTCTGCCAGTAGCGCAGCAGCATTAGGGTCTTGCTGATCAAATTCCACCTCACCGGAAAAGGCCACCATCGCCATAATTTTGTCATAACCTTTTTCAGCGATGTATTTATCAAAG
The DNA here is from genome assembly GCA_937931765.1 of uncultured Thiotrichaceae bacterium. Classification (GTDB taxonomy): domain Bacteria; phylum Pseudomonadota; class Gammaproteobacteria; order Thiotrichales; family Thiotrichaceae; genus Thiolinea. The sequence continues at coordinate 2,201 of CALHAO010000499.1, read as the reverse complement.
CCTAGCTTGTAGCGCACCGCCTCCTTACGTGAGCTGGTGACCAGCATGGCTTTGGCCTGTCCGCCTAATAAGTCCATAATGTTGTCTTTGAAGTGCTCGACAATCACCTGTACTTTCTGGCTGATATTATAATCATGCAGGCGCACCCACTGATTGAGTTTTACCTTGGCTTTTTTGCTCTCGACTTCCTCATCGCTGCCCGCGATTTTCATCGCCAGGTTGTAAGCCACTTTATAATTGGTGTAGTTCTTGAGTACATCGAGAATAAAACCTTCTTCAATCGCCTGACGCATGCTGTACACATGGTAAGCCTCAGGCAGATTGGTGCTTGAAGCAATTTCAGCAGGGTTGGGCAGGCGGCCAAATAACTCCAGCGTTTTGGTTTTAGGCGTGGCGGTAAATGCCAGATAACTCAGGTTTTTTGATGCCCGCCGTGCTGCTACTGCCGCATCCAGAATATCATCCGCAGATAATTCCTCGTCATCCGTTTTGCCATCAACCATCAGCACTTCTTTTAACTGCCGTGCTGTGCTGCCGCTTTGTGAGCTGTGCGCCTCATCGGCAATCACCACGTAATTGCGTTCTTTCAGGCTAACACTGTTTTCTATGGCTTTTAAGACGTAGGGGAAGGTTTGAATGGTAACGATAATAATCGGCTGTGAGTTTTCCAATGCGCTGGCCAATTGCTCTGACTTGGAGCCTTCACCTTCTTTGCGATTAATACGCCCGACCACGCCATCGACGGAGGTGTATTGCGAAATGGTTTCTTGTAGCTGGTCATCAAGCACGGTTCTGTCCGTTACTACAATTACCGAATCAAACAGCTTGTTGCCCTCGGCGGTATGAATCGCGGATAGCTGATGCGCTGACCAGGCGATGGAATTGGACTTGCCGGAACCGGCGCTGTGCTGGATCAGGTATTTATGGCCGGGGCCTTCGGTGCGTGCGGCTTTAATGAGTTTGCGTACTACATCCCACTGGTGATAACGCGGGAATATCAGGGTTTCCTTCTTGTATTTACGGCCTTCCCAGTCTTCCTTTTCTTCGATTTGCAGGTGCATGAAGCGGGCGAGAATATTCAGTAGATTATCCGGCAGTAAGACCTCATTCCATAAATAATCCGTAGCGTACTGGTTTTTATTCTCGGGTGTTTCATTACCCGCGCCGCCATCTTTTGTGCCTTTATTGAAGGGCAGGAAAAAGGTGTTCTCACCTTCGAGCCGGGTGGTCATATAAACTTCGTATTGGCTGACTGCAAAATGCACCAATGCGCCGCGCTTGAAGGTTAATAAGGGTTCTGGCTTTTTGGTGGCGGGGTCGATGGCGAAGCGGGTGGTTTTGTATTGTTTCAGCGCATTGTGCACGCTCTGTTTCATTTCCGATTTCAGTTCGAGTGTGGCTATCGGCAGGCCATTTACGAATAGTACTAAGTCGATACGCCATTTTTTGGCTCTTACGCCGGTTTCCGCCTCATGTTCATCAGTGGCCCACGGGCTATACACCAGTTCCGGCACGACGCGCAGGCGGTTCTTTTGGTAACGCGCTAAGGTGTCGGGGTTTAGGTCATGTTCGGGTTTGAATTGGCATAAGGTAAAGCGTGTGCCACGGTCGCGCAGTTCGTGGCGTAATACACCCAATGTGCCGAAACTGCGGATTTCTTTATTGGCGGCGTTGGGATCGGCTTTATTGAGCTGGGCGGCGACACGTTCGAGGAATTTTTGTTCCGGGTTGTTGGGGTGGAGGGCGCAGAATTTTTGCCATTGTTCGTGCTGGGTTTCTTTGATGAAGCCCAGCACGTCTTGTTCGTATAGGGCGAGTTCGCGGTTGTAGCCTGAGGGTTTGCCGAGTAGCCAGCCGTTTGCCTGCATTTGGCGGATCATATCGTTTTGGAAGGCGAATTCTGATGCGCTGGCCATAGTTTGTTATTCCTTGGGTTAGTGGGTGGCTGTTTGGTAAGTGGTCATATCATAACTTACATAACTTAAATTTTCTTTTGGGTTGTATTCTCCCCCCATCTCTCACCAAGTATGGGTATCTGCACAACTGTCCGGGTGGTACTTCGTAGTATTCCCCCCATCCCCGGCCCTTACCCCCACAAAGACAACGTTTCTAATGAAACGTACGTGGGTGAAGGGAGCTTAAGTGTTCCAGTGACCAAGTGTGGCAGGGCCTTGCTTGTCTCCCTTCCTCCCCCTGTGGGG
>CALHAO010000498.1 GCA_937931765.1 uncultured Thiotrichaceae bacterium | reverse complement strand
ACAGTTGATTTCTCTGAAGCTGTTGAAGTCCATGAAATGCCGATGGTCGATGGTGTGATGCAAATGCGCCAGCTGGAAGATGGTCTGGAAATTCCACCCGGCGAAACTGTAGAGTTAAAACCAGGCAGCTACCACATTATGTTCATCAAATTGAAAGAGCAGATGATCGAAGGCGAGAAACACAAAGCTACGCTGACCTTTAAAAATGCTGGTGATGTTGAAGTTGAGTTTGTGGTTAAAGATATTAGCCAGGCGATGGGCGACAAGATGAAGCACGACGACAAACACAGCGAATAAAATGGCAACGCTCTATTAGCTTCAACACTGATCTGCGGAGATAATCGGCAGATCAGTGCAATAATTGGTAATATCTCACAGACCGGTCTATAGATTATAAATACAATAACAATCAAAACCATCTATTGAGGGACAAATCCATGAGCCAAATTCCTACCCGCCGTACCGCATTCCTACAACGCTATGCCACTATAGAGCTGGATTTATCAAATAGTCAGATTATCCAACAACTGAGCCGGGCAGGTTTAAGCCGGGCAGATTTGCGGGAGTTAACCAGTAAAGATGGTCACAGACTGGTAATGATCAGCGGTAAGCTGCGTGAAGTCGCTAATACTAGTCGCAATAATCGTATTAATGCCGAAGAAGCTTTTTTCTTTTTTGAGGAGAAAGACAAAAACGGCAGCTGGGATTCGGTTGATCCGGACAATACTGACAACCCAAACCAGATGGAATTAGTCAAACGTCTCCGCATTCTCGGTGAAGCGTTTGAACAGCAATTGGCAGGTAACAGCTCATCTACACCCGCCAACAACTCTGGTAATAATACTTCCAATTCCGGCGTGACTGCAGCCGATGGATCTATCCATGTCCCCAAATTGGCGGATCTGACACTGGACGCTGCTAATCAGTTTTTTGCGCAACATCCCGAGCAATGTTATGACCGCCCGCTTCCCGCATCACAGTATGCAGTAAAAGCTGATGCAGCCAAAACACTGTGGCAAGACACTAGTCTGCAAAATAACCGTGACTTGCTGACCAAACTGATTCAGGTCGGAGATGATTGGGAAGAGGTGCCGACACATATCCGGCAGGACAGTGACATACGCCCGATTGCTTACCAGAATGCATGGCAGAGTAAACAACGTGATTTACTACGTTACATGTTGCCGGGCGAATGGTTTATCGGCTCCTCGCACCACAATCCCGGAAACCGCCAAATTACCCGTCAAGTGATGCAGGATGAAGAAAAAGGGCTGGAAATGCTCAAATTCAGCATCACACATATTCGCAATTATATTGGCATCCGCGACACCCGTGGCAAACCAGGCATGGTCGGCACTGATAGCCCGCGTAGTTATGCCAATAAAAACAGCGCTGGACACGTGAACCCGAAAAACTACCCTGCCCTCATCTGGCGGGTACGTTTTTTGGAAGATATTACGCCTGCAGAACAACGGGCTTACATTAATAATATCCGCACCTGGTCAATGCTCATCCACAAGGTCACTAAATTCCCACCGGATTACAATGGTAATGACAATCTGATGACCAATACCATGGATAAGGTGGTCGAATTTGGCGCAGATATATTAGGTGCTTTATCTGGCAGCCGTAGCAGCTTGAGTAAACTGCACCAGAAATCAGCACAGGTTTATTGCTCTGAGTCAGGCATGCACCTGGCGCTGAATCTTGGCCTCAATGTACCCTTGAATAAACAAACGGTTAGCCAGCTCTTTGGCACATCAAAATGGCCAAAGGTATTGGCAATGGTCAATGAAGGCCGCAGCTTCTGGAAGAACGGTAAACACCTTGATTATTACGGTTCAGGTAATGATGGTTATGTGCAAAATTCCGAACAGAACCGTATGGTCGCTATGGAAGAAGCCCCTGACTGGTTAAAGCCGCTGAAAGAGCGCATGTCCTCGCGCCCCCTGAGCGCAGGAGGGCTGGTGTTCCGGCCATGGAACAGCGCCGACATGATAGAACATTTCATTAAAACAGCGGTACCCCGCAAAGGCCGCGAAACCTGGGCAGTGAGTAATACACAGGCTGAATTACTGGGCTGGGCTAAACCGGGAATATTCCATTCACTGGGTTTCGGCCCCAGCAACCCGCCACCACCGCCATTGGTCATGTTATTCGACACCATCATCAGCAAAGTGCGCCAAACCTATGACTCCTACGACGCATTCCGTGCCGCGATTCAACCAGAGCTGATGGCTGCACAGCAGATTGTGGCACCTAAAACCGATGGTGCCGGTGCATTCGTTCCACCCCACATGGTGACCAGTATTGACGGTGATGCCGATGAATTGATCGCACTGGAGCCGGTTGGACAGCTATTCCATATTGATACCCTGCAAAAAATATAATGTGCACGATTCAGTAACCGATTCAGATTATGCTCCAAATTGAGCAATTCAAGGCAGGAAATGATCAATTTGGGGCATGAGCTGGACAGTTACCGGTAAAAAGTGCTTGCCATGACACGGTTAAGATGTGTTCACTACCTGCTTTACTTTATAATGCCCGTCACACACTAGAGTACGGGTTTAAACAGGTTGACCAGCATGTCGAACGAACATCATTCATCAGCATCTATGAACGCAGCAGATCAGGAACCGCGCTTAATTGATTTGCGCTTTGCGTTGCGCCATCTTTTAACCAAGACAGCATTGGCTGATATTTACTGGGCGAATGATCTGCATAATGCAACAGAAACCAGTCCTGAGAAAACTGTACTGATCCTATTGGTCACGCCTGCTTTAGTACATCAGCAGGGGTTTGCTGATGCATGGCAACAGATACTCAGTCGTCCGGCACCTCCCTCGACAGCTTACCCGAACATTATTGCCTATGGTGAAAACAGCGGTGAATACTGGCTGGCGCTGAATAATATTAATGGCAAACTGCTCAGTGAACATATCAAAGCGCTGGATGAGCGTGGACTACCATTGGATAGTGCTTTGGATATGCTGGAGAATATCAGTCATGTCCTCTCCGGCATTCAGGCCGGGCCATTCGGTTACCTGGAACCCGGTGCCATCCAACAAACCTCCACAGGCTACATTATCCTCAATGCCCCACTGGTTAAGGTGCAACAACAACTCACCACCTCCAGTCGGGCAGCTACCAATAAGCTCGCGCTACATTCCGGCTACATCAGCCCTTCTGTTGCGGTTGGCGATACACCGGTTACTGAAGATGACACCTTCTCTTCTGCTGCATTGTTGTACGCATTATTGGCGGGGGAAGCCCCCTATGGCGAACGCAGTTCACTGACCTCGGTCACTCAGGAATACAAACCAGCACCGCTGAAAAAGCTATCCAAAAATAGCTGGGAAATACTAGGCTCTGCGCTGGCTTTCCAGCGTAAGCCACGTCCGGAGAATCCGGATAAACTACTCATCGCTCTGCGCAAGGCGAATAAACGCAACATTCTGTTCCCGGTCACCGTAGCGGCAGCATTAGGCGTTCTGGCATTTGCCATGTATCACCTGACAGCCAAGGTTGGGGAAATGTTTCCTGAACCTGACAATGCATCGCAACAAGCTCTGGTCACCGAACAGGAACCGGCAAGCCAGGAACCATCAGAGATCAGCGCTGCCCCCGAAGCAATAAAGCAACCAGAACCGGAAACAAACACCACGGACATCACAGCTACTGAGCAAATGACAGAGACGGAATCTGTTGCTGAAGTGGAGGCACCAGCCCAAGAACCGGAGCCTGAAGCAGAGCCTATAGAGGAGGTCGCTGAAGCCGCCGAGGTCATCGCAGAGCCGGAACAAGAAGCAGTCACAACCGAAGAAGTTGCCGCCACTAATAACACTACAACCGAAATAGCCGAGGCAGAGGCAACACCCAGTGAAACTGAAAAAGCAGATGCGGCTGAAATTGCTGCAATAGCCTTAGTGGATGAACCAGAGCTGGCCGAACCGACTCCGATCACAGAAGTCACTGAAGTCACTGAAGTTGAGCCAGCTGTTGTCGAGAATGCCCCAGCAGCTGTAGAAGACCAAGCTAAGAGTAAACAAGAGCGCATCAATGTTTTACTAAAAAGTGCCGAAGTAGCTATCGGTAAAAATCAGATCGGAGATAGCAATAATGCACCAGGCGCACTCTCATTCCTGCGTCAGGTGAATGAGCTTGATAAAGACAACCCACAGGCTAAAACACTGATAAACAGTGTGCTGGACAACACCTTTAACCAGGCGGAACAACTAATCGATGCTAATGATTTTGGTAAAGCACAAACCAACCTGAATGATGGCGATAAAATTATCCGTGAGTTTATGGTGACCGGACAATTACCAAGATTAGTCCGACTGGAAAGCAAGCTGGGCATTATCAAACAGGAAGATCAACAGGTTGGTGAGTTATTGGCCAAAGCCAGAGATTCGATTCGCGCGGGCAACCTGACCAAAGACGATTCAGATGATGACCATGCTCTATTACACCTTACCAACCTGATGTTCAAACAACCCAATAACCCAGAGGCGCTAGGTTTACTGAAAGACATTGTTAAACTTCGTCAACAAACCGCCCGTGCGGCCATTGAAGAAGGCCAACTGGAACAAGCAGGCACTTATCTGGGTGAGAGTGAGCGTCTGATCCGTAAATACCGTTTTTCAGACCTAGAAAATGGACAACAGGAACTCAACGCCGCTTACACCAATGAAATCACTCAGCCTGCGCCGGTTGCTGAAATACAAAGCAGCCCTGAAATTGAAGTAATAGAACTGCAGCCAGCAACACCTGCGCCACAAAACACGCTCGCAGCACCAATTATTGACACGTTCACAGAACAGGCTGGCCAGTTACCGGTAGAGACATTACCTGTTAACCCCATACGTATTCAGGAAGTAGAAACCATAGTGATTGATGAAGTTGCGCCTATTGAGGAAATACTGACTGAAGTTATTCCAGATTTAAATACTCAACCGGCAGCTGTAGATGTGCCTGTTTGGGAAAGTGGTGTAATAAATCAACCGTTACAGCCTGTCATCCGCTATGAGCCACAACAAATTCCGCAGCCTCAGATAGCACAACCACAGCCAGCAACTAACAACAATGGCCAGGAGATTTATACTTACCAACCTGAAAACCCGCAATTTCAACCCATTGAGCAGCCGGTATTTAATGACTTTAATGCACCAGCGAATCCTATCGGTGCACAGGCTCCGGTCGCCGTAGTACCCGAGCAACAATATCAGCAGCCGCCACAACAACAACCGCAATACCAGCCACAGCAGGTTCAAATACCAGAAATCATTCCGATGGAAATTATTCCTGAACTGGAACTAGAACTGGAAGAAATACCGCTGTCTGATATTGAAGGCATACTGCCTGCTGCCAATTGAAGTCATAACACCCGCTCGAAGCATGACCATGACACCGGTTCTATTTAGATGTGAACCGGATGATGGTTATTTACTTGATGCGTGTTACTTTTTGGTGATGTGATACACACTGGCGGGCGGAAAGTTATTCAGCACAAAACTATTACGTTGTGCGACTAAGCCGTGTTGTTGTAACAGGTGTTTTTTGATAGGACTACTGTAGCCATAGGTAAATTGCACCAGAACACCACCAGGCTGCATGACATCGAATACGCCTTTAAGAATCGCATCAATCTGTTTATCACGCATGGATAACAACGGCAAACCGCTGACAACGGCATTCGCCTTTTTCAGCTGTAGACGAGGTAAAGCTTCCGCTGCACCATTAATCACCGTGGCTTGCGGGTATTTTTTCCGGAGTTTACCAGCAAACTTATTATTAAGCTCAACCAGCACCAAGGCTTCTTCCTTAATACCAGCCGCCAATAATTGATTGGTGAAGACGCCAGTTCCTGGCCCCAGCTCAATCACCTGCTCACTATCAGGACTCAGACCCTGTACCATTTTTTTGGCCAATCGTGTACTGGAGGGAATGACCGAGGCAGTGACCAACGGTGACTTAATCCACTCAACAATAAATGATGAGGTTTCCTGAAGCTTCAATGCTTTCGATAACATTCATAGTCCTTATAAGCGCTTATTTTTGAATGTAGCACGCATACAAAGGTTATCAGTGACTTTACCCCGACCCTATTTCGCAAGCGGACTTTGCCAATAAAATACACTTGGCACACCGCCTAGTTTTAACCAGAATTTGGTCGTACGGCAAGCAATACACACAAAAAAACCGGAGAAAACCCCGGTTTTTCTTAGAATATCCCCAAAGCGCAGGGATAATCCCGATTATTTAGTTACGCAAAGTTTGCAGAAGCGAAATCCCAGTTCACCAAACTTTCAAGGAAAGTTGAGACAAACTTAGGACGTGCATTGCGGTAATCAATGTAATAAGCATGTTCCCACACATCGATGCATAACAGCGGCTTGTCACCTGTTGTTAACGGTGTGCCTGCAGGCCCCATATTAACAATATCAACAGAACCGTCAGCTTTCTTCACTAACCATGTCCAGCCGGAACCGAAGTTACCTACTGCTGAAGCCTGGAAAGCTGCTTTAAAATCAGCAACCGAACCCCATTTAGCATTGATCGCGTCAGCCAGTGCGCCTGTTGGCTCACCGCCGCCATTTGGAGCCATGCAGTTCCAGAAGAACGTGTGATTCCATACCTGAGCAGCGTTGTTATAGATGCCGCCGTCTGCTGATTTGATAATATCTTCTAAAGACATATCAGCATAACCCGTGTCAGGAATCAGGTTGTTCAGATTAGTCACATAAGCAGCATGATGCTTCTCGTAGTGAAAATCGAAAGTTTCAGGTGAAATATGCGGTGCTAATGCATCCTTAGCATAAGGAAGATCAGGTAATGAATGTGCCATAATAAAATCCTCTTGGAAATAGTGCTTGACGGTGATTAATTCTAAACTAAGCGCGTAAGATAGGCCATTGGCTGATGTCATGCAATATGTCTGAGTCAGCAAGCGTTTTTTCTTGGCAAAAATATTTTCCAGCATGACTTCATAGGCGGCTTCAACAGAAACAAGCTGATACACTGCCCTCCTTTGTACCGGCTCATCGTAATGAAATTATCACGCCCTATTCCCGGTCTGGCCGAGTTTATCGTCCTTATTGCCCTTCTATCCTCGCTGACAGCCTTTTCGATAGATGCCATGTTGCCGTTATTACCCGATATAGGCAGAGACCTGCTAGTCAGTCATGAGAATGATGCACAGCTGATTATTTCAGTGTTGTTTGCAGGGCTGGCATTAGGCCAGTTCATCATGGGGCCATTATCGGACAGCATGGGGCGCAAGCCCTTGATGTATGCGGGTCTGGGGCTTTTTGGGATCGGTTGCTTCCTATCAATGTTCAGCAATGACTTCAACACCATGCTCATTGGCCGCTTCTTACAGGGCCTAGGCGCAGCGACACCCAGGGTCTTAACTATGGCGCTGGTACGTGACTGTTACCGTGGGCGGGAAATGGCGCGGATTATGTCACTGTCGATGATCATTTTTATTCTCGTCCCGATGTTGGCACCTGCTATTGGGCAAGGCATTGCATGGCTAGCCGGATGGCGGGCAATTTTCGCTGCCTTCCTGTTAATGGCGGTTGGCAGCGGGCTATGGTTTGGCCTGCGCATGCCGGAAACACTGCTACCGGAAGACCGTACACGGCTGTCTCTGAAAGAACAGATTAAAGCCATTAAATCCGTCATGAGTCACCGACAGACCATTGGTTATACCGTCATGGTCGGTTTCATCTTCGGGGCTTTTCTCGGCTACCTGAACTCAGTGCAACAAATTATGCAGGTTCAATACGG
>CALHAO010000497.1 GCA_937931765.1 uncultured Thiotrichaceae bacterium | reverse complement strand
AGTAAGGATAAAGGACAAGCATTCAAAGATGCTTGGCCACCTTGCGTTTGGTGTTAATCAAGTCTGGAATGCCGCTAACGACTTATCTCACGATGCGTATTATGTGCCTGTGCCGGAAGTGGGCTACATCAAAGGTGAGTGGCTTAGCGCCTACGCTATTCAGAAAATAGTGCTGCCTATCAACAAAGGCCGTGAGCTGGGCTTGCCTTCCCACACTGTTCAGCAGGTCATAGCTGAACATGCTACCCGCAGAAAGCAATTCAAAAAATCAAAGCTGAAATGGCGTACTTCGGGCGGCTCCCGTCGTTCTTTGGGCTGGGTTCCATTCAAGAAAGGTCAATTAAAATACAAGGCTGGTCAGTGTTGGTTTGCTGGGAATTTTATCAGTGTTTGGGATAGCTACGGCTTATCCGGCTATGATTTCAGGTCGGGTTCTTTTTCCGAAGACTCGCGTGGGCGGTGGTATCTGAATGTAGTGGTTGAGGTATCTTTAATCCAATCTGCTGGCCAAGGTCAGATAGGCATTGATTTGGGTTTGAAAACTACCGCAACTTGTTCAGATGGTACAGCACTGGAACGCAAGCAGTTCTACCGGAATGCTGAAAAGCAATTAGTAGCAGCTCAACGCGCCAATAAAAAGAAGCGTGTTAAATCGATACACGCCAAGATTAAAAACAGACGTGCCGATATGAATCATAAATTCAGCACGAAACTGGTTAAAGAAAATTCATTGATTGTAGTGGGCGATGTCTCCAGCTCAAAACTGGTTAAAACCAACATGGCAAAGTCGGTATTAGACGCAGGATGGTATCAACTTAAACAGCAACTTGATTATAAATCCAGAGGGATGCAAGTTGCTTATTTAGAAGTCAATGAAGCGTACAGCACCCAAACCTGTTCGAGTTGCGGCACATTGCCTGATTCGAGGCCGAAAGGTATCGCAGGGCTTGGAATAAGAGAATGGACTTGCTCCGACTGTGGAGTGCAGCATGATAGAGATATTAATGCTGCAAAGAACATTCTCGCGGCAGGGCATTGCCGTCTAGCAGTAGGAATCCCCACGCCTTGAGGCTGGGGAGGATGTCAAATAACCACTTTCGACATGCTCAAAGTTGATGGCCATAGTTTCCGCCATTGGCGGTTTCGGTAAATGCCCGGCAACAATTGCCTGCATTATCTCCAGTCCGGTCATTTCAGTCATATTCATTCACACAGTTCCTTTTGGTTGGCTTGATGCATTTGTGCTTTATTGATACCACAAGTCAGGCTATTAGGAGTAGTAGGTTATGCACTGGCAATGTCACTGATGCCGGTTGTCTGATAGAGTCTGTGCCACTAAGGTGCATGAAAAAACTGCACCTCCAAGCGTAGAAGTCTTCGGCTTCTACAGTAAAAACCGAGGAAGAATTAATGAGTGTAATCTGTGAATTAGCTGATTTACGCAAGCTCTACCACCGTCGTGTACCTAAAATGTTTCAGGGTTATTGCGAGTCCGGTTCCTGGACGATGCAAACCCTGGCAGAAAACATCAGTGACTTTCAGAAAATCCGCTTTCGCCAGCGCGTAGCACGTGATCTTGAACCGCGTACGCTGGCAACAACAATGGCTGGTACTGCGGCTAAAATGCCATTGGCCATTGCACCGATAGGCTTATTGGGCATGCAGCATGCGGATGGCGAAATTCTTGCTGCCAAGGCAGCAGAGCGTTTCGGTGTGCCCTTTACGCTATCCACCATGAGTATCTGTTCCATTGAAAAAGTAGCTGAAGCCACTCAGACACCTTTCTGGTTCCAGCTCTACGTACAGAAGGATCGTGAGTTCACCAAAAAACTCATCGAGCGCGCTAAAGCAGTTGAGTGTTCCGCCCTGGTCGTCACGCTGGATCTGCAAATGATTGGTAAACGTCACGCAGATCGTCGCAACGGTTTGACCGCACCACCTCGCCTGACCATTCCTAATATCCTCGATATCGCCCGTCGCCCACGTTGGGCATTGAATATGTTGGGTACAAAAAACCGTGAATTTGGCAATATCCAAGGCGCAGCGGCGGGTGTTGATGACATGAATGACCTCATGAAATGGACAGCTGCCAGTTTTGATACCAAGCTCAACTGGGACGATATTAAACGTTTCCGTGATCTATGGGATGGCCCGCTGATTGTCAAAGGCATCCTCGAAGCCAGTGATGCGGAGGAATGTGTCAAGCTGGGCGCTGAGGCTCTGGTGGTATCCAATCACGGTGGCCGTCAGTTAGATGGTGCGCGTTCGGCGATTTCTGTGGTGCCTGAGATTGTTGAAAAAGTGGGTGATGCTATCGAGGTTTGGATGGATGGTGGTATTCGCTCTGGACAAGACATTATTCGTGCGCGTGGCATGGGTGCTAAAGCGGTGATGGTGGGCCGTCCTGCCGTTTATGGGCTTGGCGCGATGGGTGAGGAAGGCGTGTATCGTATGCTGGAGATTTTCCATGAGGAAGCTGAGCATACGATGGCGTTTATCGGGCACCGTGAGATTGATTCGATTTGTCGGGATGATATGGTAATCGGTTGAGGCGCAGGCTGCATACGATAAGGCCCTTAAAAAATACCGGGTGGGGCTTTGACCGAAGCGGATTAACGGCCTATCTCACTGAAACGCCTTTCTATCAGCACGCTGCATGCATCCCCGAGTTTAAGTTATACTTTATCGTTCTAAAGTACCTTGTTGTTCAGGTACTTAATTGGAATTACTGTGAAAGTTGAAAACTTTCATGCTTGTAGATTGTGGTAGCTACATGGCTGTTACTACAAAAAAGGGGGAATTACTTATGAAGTTATTTGCATTATCTGTTACGGCTATCGCGATGGTTTTGGCGTCTGGTACGGCTTCGTCAGAGGTTGTTAAAGTTGATGTTGGCTTTACGTTGAATCCGTTTTTTCTGCGGGTAGCCTGTAATGAAATTGCTGCCGAACGTGGTGGAACCGTGGTTAAATCAGAGCGCTCCGGTGAAGATAAAACCGGTGTGTGTTATATCGATGTTCCGCGCAGAAATGTTACGTTTACACCCACTCCGGGTATTGTTGCTACACCCGGTGGGGTCGTGCGGCAACCTGTGCCCCCTCCTGTCCGGCAAACCAGACCAAGGCATCCAAGGGCTAGACTGGAAATGGTTGAGACCGGGCGTGGGCGCTTATGGAGTAAAGCACATGCCACAGAGCGTTGCGAGGCTTTAGCTATCCGGAAAGATGCCGAGTGGACGGGTGTTTGGAGAAAACATGATGCTAATAATAAAGCGCAGTGTCAGTTAAGGTTTAAACCAGCATTTGTAGTGAAAGCGATGGAAACAGGCAAAATCTGGAGTGATGAACATGCTAAACGGCGTTGCACCCGCTTAGCCGAACAGAATGACGGCACCTGGTCGGGCGTCTGGCGTGATGCACCTAACGGTAAGAGAGGCAGTGTTTGTATGATCACCGTTGCAAAAGATGCGCATAAACCCACTCATCAGACAACACCTATTGATCGACCGACTAATACAGGCTCTCAGTTCAGCAGTGTTCGTAATGTGAAAGCCGGAGCAATCTGGGATGGAGATCATGCGGAACGCAAATGCCCGGTAGTTGCCCGAAATGCCAAAGGTACCTGGACTCAGCGCTGGAATAAAACGGGGCCGGGTAATGAATCAGTCTGTGAAGTCAGGTTTAGTAATTTAAGCCCCGCACCAACCGTTCCGGTACCTACTCAAACACCCAGTAATACCCGTACCCGCAATGTGGCCGCAGGGCCGATTTGGGATGACCGGCAGGCTGAAGACAAGTGCCCTGTGATTGCGGCTAACAATAAGGCTAAGTGGACAGGTAATTGGACAAAGACCGGCCCTGGCAATACTTCAGTGTGTGAAATCAGCGTCGTAGTACCAACAAACACAACACAAGCACCGGTAAACCAGTTCAACTCGCCTACTACCCGTGAAGTCGCTGCTGGAGGCATCTGGGATCAGACACAGGCTAATAGAAAGTGTCCGGTGATCGCTGCCAATAACAAGGCAAAGTGGACTGGTCGCTGGCGGAAAATAAACGCAAAAAACGATGCAGTCTGCGAGATTGATACGCGTATTTAAAGTATAAAGCCAAAACTTCTACATCCCTCTTTTTCAAAGGGGGATGTCTTCAACCTCAGCCATCAACTATTCTCAACCGCCATCGACAGCGATGTTTCTAAGATAGCTAATTCTGTCCCAGAGACTGCCGTATTCCGGTAAAATAGTTGTACATCAAACTCAATATCCCAGTGTTTATCACCAGCGCGGCATAAGCTGCCTTTTTCCAAATCCGGCAAAATCGAAGATTCCGGTAGCCAAGCCAGTCCTAAACCTTCCCGCGCCATCGACTTCAGGGTGTGCGAATAAACGTTTTCAAAACGTCGCTGTAAGAAACAGGTGTGTGTTTTACCCAGAATCAGTTGGTCAACCGCCTTACCAAATAGGGAATCGTGGGCATAGGCAACATAGGGTATAGATTGGGTGGCTGAGCCGGGCAGGGCGTAGCGGGGCTGACCATTCTGATCAGGAATACTTACCGGTACCAGGTGTTCTTTGCCGATGGTGGTGCTGGATAACTTGTTTTCATCCAAAGGTAAACTCAGGGCCTCATGGGTGTAACAGAACAGGTAATCAGCTTTGCCCTGGTTAAACAGGTCAACGCAATCCGCTAATTTTTCTGATAATAGCCGGATATAGATATTTTCGAACTGCATCTCCAGGCGTTTGGCCCACTTCAGAAAAAGAGTCTGTGCAATTGAGTTCTGCGCCGCGACGACAATCTCGACATCTTGTTTGTTTTTCATGGTGCTGACGGCTTCGCGCACATTGTACAAGCGTCGTAAAATGGCTTCCGCCTCGGTGATAAATACCCGCCCTTCCAGTGTCAGATTGAAGTTTTTGCTATCCCGGTAAATTAACTGTGCACCCACCCACAACTCCAGTGCTTTTATACGCCGACTGAGTGCTGACTGGGTAATATTTCGCTCCAGTGAGGCGGAGGTGAAATTTTCCAATCGGGCGAGACAGACAAAATCTTCCAATAATTTTATATCCATAGCCAACTATACCAATTTGGAATAGGTGCAGTCCAAATCTGAATTTCCAAAGCGCAAAAAATATGAGTAGTGTGTTGGAAGAACGTGTCTACGTTCTATTCATAGACTCAATCTGGAGGAGAGATTCATGAGGAAAAGTATTCTGAGTTTGTCGTTAGCGGCAGCAGTCAGCCTGGTATCGTTTGGCGCACAGGCCAGCGAAAAAGTTAATATTGGTGTTCCATCCTGGACAGGTGCGCAAGCCATCGCGCATTTATTACAGGCCGTAGTGACTGAGCGCATCGGTGGCGAAGCGGAATTAGTGCCCGGTAACAATGCCACGATTTTCCAGGCAATGGATCAGGGTAAAGGCGATATTGATGTTCACCCTGATGTCTGGTTACCGAATCAGGAAAGTTTCACCAAAAAATACGTTGATGGCGCAGGCACTGTCGAGCTAAGCAAAAACCCGTACGAAGGTAATCAGGGTTTCTGTGTGCCGAAAAAATTCGGTGAAGACAACAAAATTACCGATATTGCTGATCTCGGTCGTCCGGATGTCGCTAAATTGATGGATGACGATGGTAACGGTAAAGGTGAACTGTGGATTGGTGCACCGGGTTGGGCATCCGCCAATGTGAACGAAGTTAAGGTGCGTGATTATAACCTGATGGAATTCATTGAGCCGATTCGTGCTGAGGAAGCGGTAAAAACAGCACGTATCAAAGATGCGGTAGCGAAAGATGAAGGTTATGCTTTTTACTGCTACAAACCACATGCGGTTTGGTACATGTTTGATGTCACCATGTTGACTGAGCCAGAATTTGACCCTGAAAAATACAAAATGGTGCAGCCTTCTGACTCTCCGGATTGGTTGAAAGAGTCCAGTGTTGCCACTAAAGATGCTTTGAAGAATGTGCAGATCGCCTGGTCTAAATCCTTAACAGAGCGTTCTCCGGCAATTGCTGAGTTCTTTGAGCGTTTTGCATTAACGGCTGATGATGTCAGTGGTTTCGCTTATGAAATTTCCGGTAAAGGACGTGAAGCAGGTGAAGTCGCCAAAGAATGGATTGAAAAGAACCCTGAGCGGGTTGATGCCTGGTTAGGTCTTTAACCAACCTTCGTTACAAAGGGCTGCCTGATCATCGGGCAGTTCTTTGCAGTTCATATCTTTAGGATCAAAGCAGCGTGACAAACTCTCCAAGTTCTTCAAAATTATTATCCGGTGAAGTAGCGCTGGAAATTAGTAACGTCTGGAAAATATTCGGTGACCGGGCTGATGAAGCTCTGGAAGCCGTCCGGCAGCGAGGCTTAGGCAAGTCAGAAGTGTTGGAAGAATTTAACGCGGTGGTGGGCGTCGCTGACGTTAGTTTCAACGTTAATAAAGGCGAAATATTTTGTGTGATGGGTTTATCCGGTAGCGGAAAATCCACGCTGGTACGTCATTTCAATCGTTTGCTCGAACCCACGGCGGGTAAGATTCTGATTGATGGTGTGGATGTCATGTCATTGGGCACCCGTCAGCTGCAGGAATTCCGCAACCAGAAAATCAGTATGGTGTTTCAGAACTTTGCGCTGTTACCGCATTGCTCGGTGCTGGATAATGTGGCCATGCCGCTTGAAATCCGCAAAATGAATAAGAACGAGCGCCTGCGCCGCGCCGCTTATATGCTTAAAACGGTTGAGCTGGAGGCTTGGGGCAATAAGTATGCCCACGAATTATCCGGCGGTATGCAGCAACGGGTGGGACTGGCCCGCGCATTAGCCGCAAACCCCGAAGTATTATTGATGGATGAGCCGTTTAGCGCGCTTGATCCACTGATTCGCCGTCAGTTACAGGATGAGTTCATCAAGTTATCTGCGAAGATGAATAAAACCACTGTCTTTATTACCCATGACCTCGATGAGGCTGTGCGCATTGGTGACCGGATTGCCATTATGCGTGATGGTCGCTTGATACAGGTGGGCACAGCAGAAGACATTGTGATGAATCCTGCGGATGATTATGTTGCAGATTTTGTTGCGGGTATTTCGCGCCTGAAAATAGTTAAGGCGCATACGGTGATGCAATCGGTTGAGCACTACACGGCCACAGGTAGGTCAATACCCGATCATGCGCCACTGGTTAATGAAGACGCTTCATTGAGTGAACTGATCCAACTGGCGATTGATAATGAGACCCCGATTGTGGTTCAGGATAATGGCCAGCGCGCTGGGGTGATTACCCGTGCTGATATTTTACAAACCGTCATCGATGGAGCAGAAACCTCATGAGCCAGACTGAACAAACTGCACACGATGAACTGATCCAAAGTGCCGATGATTTCGCCCGTGAACGCGATGGTTTGATCCCTGAATTTGTAAAAACCAACCCTGAGTATTACCAGAAACAATTCCAAAAAATTGGCAATAGCGCCGGTTTTAGCTGGACGTTTAACCTCTGGGCCGGACTGCTGGGGCCGATTTGGTTTTGCGCCCGTAATCTATGGAATTGGGGGCTGAGCTTTCTGGTTTTGGAAACCTTTGCCATTGTACAAATAGTACGGGGTTTGTTTGGTGACCTGGCTGCTGGAGCCTGGGAACGCATCGCTAAAATTGAAGGCACTTTAGAATTACGTCAGCAACAATTGGCCTCAGCGATAGAAAACAATACCGATAAAATTGATGTTTATAAGCGCACCGTCGAGTCGCTGGAAAATTCGATTGGCGGCATACGCCTGGAAGCACAGCA